>CALLVC010000228.1 GCA_938010785.1 uncultured Saprospiraceae bacterium | reverse complement strand
AATTCAAATTCATCTGCTATATCTTCAATTCTATATCCACAAACAACCCCTTTAATCATATGAGCATTAGGATGTATGTTGGCCTGTCCAAAAAATTCTTTATAGGTTACTTTCTCTTCAATTAGTGAGGCTAATTTACCTTCATCAAATCCAGTTAACCATTCAATCACTTGGTTGAGTTCTGCTTTTGTGCGACCATTTTTTTCCAACCTATTCAAATAAAGCGGATAAATAGATGCAAATATCAATTTTCCTATTTTTTCATTTTTTTCAGCTGTAACTTCCATTATATATGATTTAGAATTAAATGGTTAAGGTTAATTGAGCCTAACACTAACATTTATTCAAACTAAGAGATGACCAAATTTACAGGGTCATCCAGTTCACCGACATAGAAAACATCGTAAATAACTCTTGCTAAGATTTCAATTACTTGTGGAATAGCTGCTTGATTAAAATCTTTTATAAGTCGTTCCATTTTTATTCCATGAAAAGCAAAGCCTATTTTCCTCAATCGAATCAATTGTTGTTTTTCATAGGAATACATGCTATTCATTTGCTTTATACCACTTAAATCAATAATCAAATCTAATTTTATTAATCGAAGTTCAAGAATGATGTCTCGTTCCGCAATTAGATTGAATTTTATACTTTTAATTTTCTTTAAAATTAAATCTTCCAACAACTCTGGAATCAAAAAACTATCTAAACTAGGAGTATGTTTTTTTGACTTTAAATCATGTAGCTCTTCCTCTAATTTTATTAAATTTTGTTTTAATACGTCTAAATAAGGATGTTGCTCAATATTTCGATTCCTTAGTTTTTTCAAGTATCTTTTTTGCCCTCTAATCATACTCACCTGTTCTCTAATCTTCGGCAAAGCAGGATTTTTCAGATGGTAAAATTTTTCAAGCTGTTGCCGTACTTTATAATATGCATTCATATGATAGTCTGCCCCTAAATAATCTTTTTCAAGTAAACAATCTCTTATTGCAGTATCAATACGGTGTTTCTCTTTTTTTAAATTTTTGATAATTAAATCTAAATCTGTTTTCATTTTGGTTTAATTTAAAGTTTCTTACTCCGATGGTTCAAGTCTCCAGACTTGGACCCAATATCTGGTCGTCTCCTGACGACCGACACGTTTAAAAATGGAAACAAAATAAAATTTAGCGAAGCAAAAGTCGTCAGGAGACGACTTGGATATAGATTTTAAGTCTGGAGGCCGTCAGGCTAAAGAAAGAGATACGCTGAAAGTATCGCTTTCTAGGCTCCCCTAGCAGGAGATACTTTCAAAGTATCTCCTGCTTTTCGGTCAATAATCCCTTAGCCTGACGGCTATGGTCTGGAGACTTAAAATATCGAGCGATGTAATATCGGTCTTACGCTATAATTTCTTTAGTTAATTCATCAAGTTTTTTATTATTACAACCCAATTTTCCGATAAGCCCCGCAAATAAATTCCGCTTCTCCTTCCTGGTCAAACCGAGTCATATTGCACAAAATTTCCTGTGCTGGGTCATCATTATTTTTGCAAGTCAAACATAAAGAAGATTTTTTATTAAATCTAGATTTACTTCATACCCATCGTCATCAAAAAATCCTGCAATCTTTTTTGGTGGAATCTCATCAATATGTTTCCTACCAGCAGTTGAAGGTCTTTTCTTGATAGCATCTTTCAATTCATAATCATCTGTTGGATAACTCTCGCCAGTGATACATGTAAAACACTTATTACCAACAAAAGCAGCCCCAATCACCCAAATATCATTTCCACAGCTACATCTTTTTCCATCTTTATAAGTTTTTAAAGCATCTTTAAGTGCTTTTTTAACTGTTGCTTCCTTCATGGAAGGATTAGAATTTAAATGGATTTTGAGGTATTTTTTTAAGGAAATTGGTTTGAATGCCATGACAAAATATTTTATAAATAAGTTAAAACCTCCTGCACCTTCACCAACGCCCGAAACCGCTCATTCACAATCGTCGTCTCCACTTTTTCATAGGCCCAAGTCGTATGAAAAGGCACATGAAAAGCATGTCCGCCCAATTCCAAAACAGGGATAACGTCAGATTTCAAAGAATTGCCAATCATTAAAAATTCGCTTGGCGGAATATCCAAATGTTGAATCAATTTTTGATAATTCGGGACTTTCTTTTCCGACATGATTTCAATATGGTGGAAGTAACCAGCCAAACCAGACTTTTCTAGTTTGCGTTCTTGGTCCAATAAATCACCTTTGGTGGCCATCACTAAGCGGTATTTGCCTTGCAAGGCTTGCAAAACAGGTTCTACTTCTGGGATTAACTCCACAGGTGCTTCCAACATCTCTCTCCCGATACCCATCATTTTTTCGATGACAGATAAGGGAATGGTTTTATTAGAAATCGACATAGCCGCTTCAATCATGGACAGCGTAAAAGCTTTGATGCCATAACCGTATAGCGGTAAATTTTTAATTGAAATAGTGAATAGCTCTTGATGGCAACTATCAGGTGGTAAGTAATTTTCCATTAAAGCACAAAATTGGCCTTCTGCCTTTCTGAAATAAGGCTCATTGACCCAAAGGGTGTCGTCGGCATCAAAGGCTATTACTTTTATACTTTCCAAGGTTGGTGCTTTTTCTATATTAGAAATTGACAAAGGAATTTTTTATCACTACAAAGAAATTACTTATAGCACCAACTTTTATCTTCAATAAGCGCTTCCGTCAAACTGCCTACTGTCTACTGCCTTACCCCACACTACCTTCCAAACTGATGGCCAATAACTTCTGAGCTTCTACCGCAAATTCCATTGGCAATTCGTTGAAGACCTCTTTACAGTAGCCATTCACAATCATATTAATGGCATCTTCCTCGCTTAATCCTCTCTGCTTGCAGTAGTATAATTGGTCTTCTCCAATTTTGGAAGTGGTTGCTTCGTGCTCTACTCTTGCTGTGTTGTTTTCTACTTCTAAATAAGGGAAAGTATGTGCACCACATCTATCGCCCATCAATAAAGAATCACATTGAGAGAAGTTTTGGGCATTGATTGCTTTTTTACCAACCTTTACTAAACCTCGGTAAGAGTTATGACTCTTTCCTGCGGAAATACCTTTAGATATAATCGTACTTTTGGTATTTTTTCCTAAGTGAATCATCTTCGTTCCAGTATCTGCTTGTTGGTAATTATTAGTTACTGCGACAGAATAAAATTCACCAACCGAATTATCTCCTTTAAGGATACAAGAAGGATATTTCCACGTCACCGCAGAACCCGTTTCGACTTGTGTCCAAGAAATTTTGGAATTAGCCCCTTCACAAATACCACGCTTGGTTACGAAGTTGTAAATACCACCTTTTCCATCTTTATCACCAGGGTACCAGTTTTGTACCGTAGAGTATTTAATAGACGCATCTTTTTTAGCAATCAACTCTACCACTGCTGCGTGCAATTGATTTTCATCTCTCATCGGAGCAGTACATCCTTCTAAATAAGACACGGTACTTCCTTCTTCAGCAATAATTAGCGTTCGTTCAAACTGACCAGTATTGGCAGCATTGATACGGAAGTAAGTGGATAATTCCATTGGGCATTTAACACCTTTAGGGATATAAGTAAAAGACCCGTCACTAAATACCGCAGCATTTAACGCCGCGAAGTAATTATCTGTGTAAGGAATCACAGACCCCATATATTTTTTGACCAAATCAGGATGATTCTTCACCGCTTCACTAAAAGAACCGAAGATAATTCCCAATTTGGATAAAGTATCTTGGAAAGTTGTTTTGACAGAAACACTATCAAATACCGCATCTACAGCGACAACACCTGCTAATACTTTTTGCTCATTTAAAGGAATGCCGAGTTTCTCAAAAGTTTTGATTAACTCAGGGTCTGCTTCGTCTAAGCTATTTAATAAAGGCTTTTTCTTTGGTGCGGCATAGTAATAAAGGTCTTGGTAATTGACTTTTGGGTAGTCCACATTTGGCCAAGACGGTTCTTCCAAAGTTTGCCAATGTCGGAAAGCCTTCAATCTGTATTCTAGTAAAAATTCAGGTTCTTCTTTTTTAGCGGAAAGCTGACGGATAATATCTTCATTCAAGCCTTTGGGGAAGGCTTCCATTTCTATATCTGTGGTAAATCCGTACTTGTAATCACTATTGGTTTGGTCTTCTAAGACCTGCATTGATTCGCTTAATACTTCGCTCATTATATATAGGCTTAAGGTTTAGGATAAATGGTTAAAGACTTAAATAAAATGCACTAAGTCCTAAGCTAATTACCCCTCACATTTTTGTTACTTTTTGCAAAAGAACGTATTATTTCCAATTTATACAAAAAAGTATAAACAAAAGTTCACGATGTGGATAAATTATTTTGATTTTGTCTAAATAAGGAATTTTTCCTTCCTTCCTAAGATGTGCTTATAACAATGGAATGCGCTAAATGTTTGGCAATTTTTATATTAATGAAAAGGCTTTTCGTGGTAAAAAGCTAAAAGAGGAACTTATCGACTAAACCAAACAAACTTTCGTTATGCCATTATTAGACAATACAAAAATTGACATTCTAGATAAAAAATAGGTAATATGTGAAGGTTAAGTGATAATGGCATACTTATTGCTACTCTATTAGTACCTACAAGAAAGTTTTACCCTTCACACGAATACCCTCTCAAGTAATATCCTATCAGCCTATTTTTTGTCAAAAAGATTTTTTTGATAGAAAAACAGACTATTGAAAGTCACATTACTAATAACAAAAACAAAGAGATGAACAACGTACTTGAAAAAAACTTCCTCCATAAAATAGGCCGATTCATTGCTCGCCCTATCACTTCTTTCAATTTTAAAAAATCAAAAAATACTAATTTCCTCAAGGAGAACAATTCCGCAACCATAGCAGCTATTGCCATGCCTAAGGGATTTCCTATGGACCAGATAAAAGGCGGTGCAAAAAAGAAGCAGCAGCCTAACCACCAAAGGAATCACGATGCTTTGCCTACGGGTATTTTAGCCATTGCGCCTTTTAAGGAGGCTGTAAAAGAGGAATTGCAATTAGGAAATCAAAGCTTTTTATTAAAGTTTGGATTAAATAAAAAAAATTGTTCTTTCTTGTCCCAAAAGAAGCAAAAAGATTTAGCATTGGATTGTGTGAAATTAATTCACAAGAGTGGTTTAGGAGCAAAAAGTTTATCGTTCAGCCCAACAGGAAATTTTTGGGTACTATTAGCCAATAAAACAGAGAAAGCTGCCATAGGAGAAGCGAATACAGCTTTTAAGATTGTCCAAAAGTTACTAAGAGAAGAGTTAGATGTACATCAATCTCTTTTACAATTGAATATGTATAAAATACAAGATTGTCTACCTGAAATAGCCTAACAAGCATACGTTTATACTTAGAATTTTAGATTGTTCAACGTCCTACGTACCATCACTTTCAAAACTTCAACTTTGCCCTCATGTCTTTTGGCATAAATCGCTTGCTACAGAAAGCCCACTATTTGATTGACTTGAATCGACCAAAGGAGGCAGAGTGATTTATAAAGGGTTATTTATTTCTTCTATTAATATTTATTTCACACCTATTTTTTACTTAGACGCTTAACAGTCTTTTGAAACCAATTCCGATTTGTTTTGGAATCGATAATTGTTAACTTCAACCTCAATTGCAATTAGTGTACTCCGTTTATGAATCTTCGATTTTCCATCAAAGGTGGTTTTAAATTGAAAATTGTTAATGTCTGTTAATGCCCTGTTAATCGGAAATAAAGTCTTCCCAATACCGACTTTTTTTGGCAATTTGCGTAAAGTAAATTAACTAGCAACATGGAATTTCACGGCAACTAAAAAAAAGTCCCGCAAGGACCAAACACAGGTAGTCCCGTAGGGACAAAACATCGGTAGTCCCGCAGGGACGAAACATCGTTATATGAATAGCAGTAGCATCAAACGTGTGGTTATTTTAGGCACCCTTGCCATCGTCGGCATTTTGGTGATACAATCGTATTGGGTGATGCAAACGTGGAATCTGCAAGAAGATGAATTCCACCAGACGGCTAATTTGGCGTTGATGCAAGTTGCTCAAGATTTGGCGAAGCAAGACAGTTTTGCTTTGCCCAGTAAAGATTTAATCAATCCAAGGTCTTCCAATTATTATGTAGTCAATGTAAATAATACGATACAGGCAGCAACCTTAGAATACTATCTATACAAAGCATTCGCAGACCATAAATTATTCTTACCCTTTGAGTACGGCATTTATGATTGCTCGAGTAATAAAATGGTAGATGGTAATTATTGTGAGATAGTATCAGAGAAAAAAGAACTATCGACTACTTTAGGAGATTTACCCAAAATGGAGGGGTTTACGTATTATTTTGGAGTGCGTTTTCCGACTAGAACAGGTTATATGTTGGGACAGATGTATCGGTCTGTTTTTTTTACAATTATTTTATTGCTTTCCGTTTTCTTTTTTGCTTATGCAATTGCCATTATTCTTCGACAAAAGCGGTTATCAGAGATGCAGAAGGATTTTATAAATAATATGACGCATGAGTTTAAAACCCCCATTTCGACGATAAAAATTTCCGCCGATGTTTTCGCCAATGCTCCTGAAGTATCGGACAATCCTAGATTACAACGGTATGCAGCTATTATTAAAACCCAAAATCAAAGATTGAACGACCAAGTGGAAAAGGTCTTACAAATAGCCCGAGTCGAACAAGATAACTTCCAATTGAATAAAGAAAAAGTAGAATTAGCTGCTTTGATAAATGGCGTATTGAATAGTGTAGAAATAAAGATACAAGAGCAAAAAGGGAACTTAAAGCGA
>CALLVC010000227.1 GCA_938010785.1 uncultured Saprospiraceae bacterium | reverse complement strand
AGTTTTCAATTAACAGGCATTGCCTTTTTTACCAAATTAGAGGTTTTTGTCAAAACTTATTATTTGAATAAAGGCGCAGCAGATATTCGTGGAGTGTTTAGTGGCTTGGATATAGAGAATCGGTTGATTAGTGGGGAGGTAAAGGTTAATTTTAAATCCGTTTTATCTTAAGACAAAATACACAAATAGACTTTATTCGATTAACGGCAGAGCTGTTAAGTTTTAAGAAAAAGAGAAAAAGCTAGACAATCCCTCGTGATTGTCCTAAAAAATTAGATTAGGTTAACCACAAGGGATTGCATATTCAGGTTCGAAATCTATTAGCATTTTATTTTCTTACAATACCTGGTGTTTTAGATGTTGTATTTGGTTGTCTATCAGGATGCAATCGTTTGTTGAACTGTTCCAATCCTTGCATTGTTTCAGGAGTAAAAAGGGAGTCAAAAAGCAAAGCTGCTTCAATTTTTAAACCTTCATCTAGACTTTCTCCAAATCCTCTAACGGCTGCCTCTTTATCTGTTCTAATGGCAGGTTGGGGTAAGGTACAAATAAATTTAGCAAGTTCTATTGCTCTTTCTAATGACTTTCCTTTTGGAACTATCTCATTGACTAGGCCAATTCGGTAGGCCTCTTCAGCATCAATAACCTTTCCCGTTATGATTAACTCCATTGCTCTGCCCATACCTACAATACGAGGAAGGCGTTGAGTGCCTCCATCTGATAAACCGATATTCCACCGTCTGCAAGTGACTCCAAAAGAAGCATGTTCTTCGGCGATTCTCATGTCCGCAAAACAAGCCCATTCTAAGCCTCCTGCATAGGCTACACCATTTACCGCAGCAATAATTGGTTTATAAATATCCGTCCATCTACTCGGCCCCAGCGTGCCTTCTTTCTTCCCCTCTTTATGCAACTGAATTTCAGATTCTTTGGCATTGTTAATGCCTTCTTCCATAATACTTAAATCCCCTCCACTACAAAAAGCACGGTCACCTTCTCCCGTCAAAATAGCTACTTTTAACGAATCATCATTTTTAAAAACCGTCCAAGCATCTACTAATTCCACATGGGTAACGGTACTAATACAATTTAAAACTTTTGGTCGATTAAATTTGATAATGGCTATTCCATTGTCTCGAATAAATTCTATTTGCGTATATTTCATAATTATTTTTTTAAAATAAATGATTAGAAGTCTTTGTTAAAACGTATTATTTGAATTGGAGAAAGACCGATATTAAAAGTTCTTTTGAGCGGCTTGGATATTGAAAACCGATTGATTAGTGGAGAAGTGAAAGTAGATTATAACAGTCTATCGACAGACACTTCGTTTTAATAATTGATATTCTCCCTGCTTTTTAAACTCCCGAATAGACATCCCCGTATATTTTTTAAAAGTTTTGGATAAATGACTGACATCTGTAAAATTTAGCTCGGAAGCTATTTCTGAAAGTGTATAGTCCGAATTAAGCAAGCGAATTTCTACTAATTTTAATTTTGCCTTAATGATATATTCTCGCAAGGAAATTTTTACTTTTTTGCGAAAAAATTCACTTAAATAAGTAGGGGAAAGCAAAAACGTTTTTGCTAAATGCTCGACTTTTAATGATTGAGGGTCGGCAATATGCTCATTAATATAGGTAAGCAATTGAGTAATTCGGTCATCATTATCTGAATTGGCCGCCATTTCATAATAGGGACTTTGTTTAATATTCCGCAACAGAATTTCCAAAATGCTAGTCATTAAACTTTTTATTAAAGTAGCAGAAGTAGAACTGTAATTGCTATTTTCCTTTAGTATCAAATCAATCAGCGTATAAATGTGCTGTCTGTCCAATTCACTCTGGATAATATCTCCCGGTAATTGATTATAATTGGACAATATATAAGCCGCCTCTTTGAACCATTCCTGTTGACTTAGAGCACCTCGCCCATTAGCATTAAAGAAATTAGAAGTGAACTTTAAAAACACAAATTTACTAGGTGCTGCAATTTGAAAAGAATGGCATTTTAAAGGTGGCAACAAGAAGAGGCTACCTTTTTTGTAGTCATGAAAATTATAGTTAATGCATTGCGTTCCTTTCCCTTCTTTAATGAGGACTAATTCAAAAAAATTGTTTTTGACTGGACGTTGTTTCCATTCCGCTAATTCTAGTTCTTGTATTTCAAAAGGTTTGTAAGCTTGTAATACTTGCATAATGGTCTTTTTTTTTCGTAAAAATAGGTAAAAACGGATACAATCGCCATTTTCACAAAACATAAACCTTTAATTATACCAAACTAACCTTTTTTTATACCCAAAAGAATAAGGGGTATTACTGCATCTTTGCAGCGTAATTTAAATACTCATCTAAAAAACAAAATAATAATGAAAGGAATGTTAATTAAGGCGTATGGAGAAAACGCTAGTTTCGAAGTTGCAGAAATAGAAAAACCGACTATAAAAGCAGGTCACGTATTGGTGAAAATTGCGGCATCAAGTGTGAACACCGTTGATACCATGATTCGAAAAATGGGGAAAGATTTACCTTTGTCGCCCGATGCACCAGCACTTTTAGGAATGGATTTCGCAGGTATCGTCGAAGCAGTTGGAGAAGGTGTAGAGGGATACGCTATTGGAGATG
>CALLVC010000226.1 GCA_938010785.1 uncultured Saprospiraceae bacterium | reverse complement strand
CGGACCATTTTCAATTTATTGCGCATAGCTCTCCTTTATCAAAAGAAGAGATTACACAGATTGCCGAAAAATGTGAGGAAAATTATACCGCAATTAATGATTTTTTAGGGAAGCAAATTGACTTGCAAAAAATTGATTATCATTTTTATCCGACGGTCGAGAGTAAGGCATTACAAAAGTCAAACATGCAAGAAGCTTCTGTAAGTATTGATGAAAATCGAATTGATGTAGTGATGAACGATAATTTTCAAGGAAGCTCCTTACATGCTGAAAATAAATTAATCTTTAGAAAAAGTCTTGGCAAACCTAATTTACTGGCGCTAGAAGAAGGGCTTTCCAATCATTTTACAAAAAATTGGCAAAAGAAAGGATATCAATATTGGACTAAAAAATTATTTCTTTCTGATAATTTGCCACCATTAAAAGAATTGATAGATAATGAAACCTATCAAAAAGAATCCTATCTAGTCATGGGCGCAATGTCAGGAACTTTTGTGGATTTCTTGATAGCTAAATTTGGTAAAACAGCATTTTTAGCAAACTATAAGATTTGGAAACAGGAAGATTTTTCAGCTTTAGAAAATGAGTGGCTGACATATTTAAAAGAAATAACGACAGCAAACATACCTAGTAGTCCAATAAGCAATAAGTCAAAACTTCCTTACTTAAAAGGCTTTAATTTTGCCCATGAGGGGTATAGAATCTATAACGGTTATGGTTCTCAGTTAGCCAAAGAATCCTTGGAGAGAACGGTCGAAATTGGTGCCAATGCAATTGCAATAGTCCCTTATTCCTACATGCGAAATCCTGAAGAGCCTACTGAAATTCCTATTTATCAAGGAACAGGAGGAGAAAATGACCAAGCGGTATTATTTTCTCATTACGAAGCGAAAAAAATGGGCATGTCTACAATGCTAAAGCCACAAATTTGGGTAGGACGCAATAGCTGGCCAGGAGATATAAAAATGAAAAATGAAAAAGATTGGGCTACTTTTTTCAATAATTATTATCGGTGGATTAGGCATTACGCGATGATTGCTGAAATTAATGAGATAGATAGTTATTGTATTGGAGTAGAGTTTGCAAAGGCAACCTTAGCTAAAGAAAAAGAATGGCGGAAAATGATTAGAAAAATAAGAGGAATATATAGTGGTCAATTAACCTATGCTGCCAATTGGGGCGATGAATTTGAAAACGTCACTTTTTGGGATGAATTAGATTTCATCGGTTTAAATTGCTATTATCCTTTAAGTAAGAGTGACAATCCTTCAAAAAGGGAACTAACAAAAGCCTTTGACCAAGTCATCCAGAAAATTGAAAAAGTTTGTAATAAATATAATAAACCATTAGTATTTACAGAAATAGGATTTAGAAGTGTAGAAGCGCCTTGGAAAAATCCACATGCCAAAGAAGGTGACCGTCCGTTTAATGATACCCACCAAAAATTGTGTTACGCAGTCGTTTTAGAAGGCATTAAAGACAAAGAATGGTGCAATGGAATCCTTTGGTGGAAATGGCCAAGTCATTTATCCTACCGTGGAAGTAGGAACAAAGGATTTAGTCCAAATTCAAAACAAACAGAAGATGTTATTAGTAAATATTTTAAAACAAAAAACAATTAGATAAGGCTTTCATTATCAATAAGTTAAGGCATACTATTCTATATGTAAAACAAAAATGTTTTAAATTATTTTGATTTATAAAACTTTTTGTTTTAAATTTGGGTTGTAATTGAAAGATTACTTGACTTTTTTATCACAATCTCAAATTTAATAACAATGGATTACAAACAACTTCCCGACGAGTTGGATTTAAATCAACTCTTTGAAGAAAAAATCTACAAACCTTTACGTCAATTAAAACAAGACATTAAAAACTGGTTAAATCAAAACTGGTTTAAGTTAGCTTTTTTAGGCGTCTGTACTTTTTTTGCTTTAAAAAAAGATTTAAGCTTAAACATCAATCTGGGATCGGGCAATCAGCCAATGGCAGCTGCATCTGTTCCATCTCACCCAATGGCAAAAACGACTTCTTTAAGTGTATCAGATAATTTTTTAGGTAGTAGCACTACTTCAAAAACTACTTTTACTGCACCTTCCGCACCAGCAAAGCCAAAAAGAGCGCCTATCAAAATGACGCCAAAAACTAAAAAGCAATTGGCTTATGTGCAGCGTTTCGCAAGTGTTGCTCAAGAAGAAATGCGAAAATTTAACATCCCTGCTAGTATCACTTTAGCTCAGGGTTTAATTGAAACTAATGCTGGTGAAAGTTCACTAGCAACAAAAAATAATAATCATTTTGGAATCAAATGTTTCTCCAAATCCTGTAAAAAAGGACACTGTGCGAACTTTTCTGATGACAGCCATAAAGACTTTTTCAGAAAATATGCTTCATCCTGGGAAAGTTTCCGAGCACATAGCAAACTATTGACTTACAAAAGATATAAGCATTTAACAAAGCTACCTACGTCTGATTATAAAGGTTGGGCGATTGGTCTAAAAAAGGCGGGTTATGCTACTGATAAAAATTATCATAATAAATTAATTCGCTTAATTGAGGATTTACACCTAGATGAGTACGATAACTTGTAGCGAGTAAAATATGCGATACTCTAGCCCGATTTGAGATTGTATATTTCGTAATCCCTATAAACACGCTTCGCAGGTGTTTATAGGGATTCTTTACCTATATTGGACTCATACGGAGTCATTAGAATAAAATATTTAAAGCTGGCTTTACTTATATTTGAAAAAAAGCCATTATCATCAATAACATATTAACTGGCAAATGTTCCGCCAAGGCAACTCTCAAAGATTTCAAAGCCTTTGAAATTTGATTTTCCACTGTTTTAATAGAAATTTCTAATTGGTCTGCAATCTGCTGGTAAGACATTTCTTCGAAGCGACTTAAGACAAATACCAGTCGGCATCTTTCGGGGAGACTGTCAATAGCTTCGTCAATTTGCTGTTGCAAGCTATCCGCTGATAATTCTTCAATCACACTTGCTTCTCTGCTAGTCAATCCTTCCTTTTCAGGCGCATTTCGAAAATCAATTTTCTGGTCTCGGATGTAATTTAAAGCTTTATTTAAGGCAGCTCTTTTGAGGTAAGCTTTTAAGGAGGAGCTAATTTTTATTTGTGCCCGTTTCTTCCACAGTTCATAAAAAACTTCTTGGGCTAAATCTTCGGTAATTTGTGTATCCGAAATAATCCGATAGACACTTCGACATAAAAAAGTATAGTATTTGCGAAAAATTAAATCAATAGCCGACTCGTCTTCTGATGCCAGAAGCGCAATTAATTCTTCATCGGTATATTCGGCTTTTTTTTGCAAGTGATAGTGATAGTTAAGTAGCGAATCTAAGTAGGTGGACAGAGATAATCTCCATTTTTGACTGAGGCTATTTTTTTGTTAGATGAGGCAAAAAATCTTTGCATAGCCATAGCTATGGAAATATTTTTTAACGACGTATAACAGAAAAAGAGACCGTCATAAAATGTGTATGTTATTTCTGTCCACCTACTTATAATCTAATTTTATTTAAACGTGCCATTGCTCGTTTATTGTCTTTTTCCTTGATAGATTGTCGTTTATCATGGGTCTTTTTACCTTGTCCTAAGGCAATTTCTAACTTAACTAATCCTCTTTCCCCAAAATACATTCTGTAAGGAATAATGGTAGACCCTTTTTCTTTAACACGCTTTTGTAGTTTCTTTAATTCTTGCTTTTTCAATAGTAATTTTCGCTCTCGACGTTCTTCGTGATTATAATGCGTCCCATGTTTATAGGTAGAAATAAACATACTCATAATGTATAATTCATTACCTTTAAATCGACAATAGGCATCACTCAAATTTACACTTCCACCTGTTCGGATAGATTTTATCTCTGTCCCTTGCAACATAATTCCTGCCTCATAATTAGAGACGAACGTAAATTCGTAGGCTGCTTTTCTATTAACTACTTCTCTTAAACCTTTATTCTTTTCTGCCATAATTATTT
>CALLVC010000225.1 GCA_938010785.1 uncultured Saprospiraceae bacterium | reverse complement strand
TTTCGGCAAACGATTGCAATTCACTTTGTCTTGTCCAGCGGATTTATTGACCAGTAAAATGCCTCGTTTCTTATTGCAGCCTATGGTAGAAAATGCTATCAAATATGGATATAATCAATCGACTAATACTATTGATATTGAACTGGTGATTAGCCAACAAAACGAGCAACTTCACTTTCAATTATTCGACGGTGGCGCTCCCTTTCCAGATAATATGCCTTCTGGTTATGGCTTGCAAAGTATCCGTAAAAAATTAGCCTTGCTATTTCCTGATAAACATGAACTTGCTTTTATCAATGCTCCCTCAAAGCATGTAGCTATTCAGTTAACCTTGTAAGTTACCCTTGCATCCTTTGAAAATTGAAAATTCTAAATTGAAAATTGAAAATTTCCCACATGTTCACAACTATCATCATAGACGACGAAAACCCAGCTCGTATCCGCTTAAAGCGTTTATTAAGTTCCTTTGCGGACAAAATAGAAATTGTAGGCGAAGCAGATTGTGGCATTGATGCGATTCAGCAAGTGGAAGAATTACGCCCCGACGTCCTTTTTTTAGACGTGCAAATGCCTGACATGACGGGTTTTGAAGTTTTAGGAAAATTGACCTACCAACCTTTGGTCATCTTCACCACGGCTTACGAACAATATGCCATCAAAGCTTTTGAAAATTATTCGGTGGATTATTTAGTCAAGCCTTTTGGAGCGGCTCGTTTTGAAAGAGCGATACAGAAATTAGAAAAATTTGGCGGAGAGAACAAGGTTCAACAAGAACCAACGGATTTCAAAAAACTAGAACAACTATTTGAATCGTTTAAACCTACCAAAAAATCTTTTACCTTTCCTGTCAAAGTAGGCGATAAAATCATTTTAATAGATTTCCAAAACATCCATTATTTTCAAGCGGAGGATAAACACGTCCGTGTCTTTACCAATACAGGCAAAACTTACTTAGGAGATTGGAGCTTAGGTAAATTGGCCGAAGAATTACCTGAGGACTTTGTGCGCGTACATCGTTCCTATATTATCCACAAAGGAAGTATTGGCAGTATTCAGAAATACTTTAAAGGGAAATTTGTATTGACCTTGAATGATACTAAAAAAACGTCGATTACTACAGGCAGTACCTACTCGGAAGTAGTAGCCGCATTATTAAAGTTAGGATAAATCGGTAGAAAAGCCTTTAGGCTTTCCTGTCCAAGACCTTTAGGTCTATTGACTTGCTAGCCTAAAGGCTAGTGACGGGAAAGCCTCAAGGCTTTTCTACCCATTAGCCGAAAACCCAAGCTTACCAATTATTCAGTCAAACCTACCAACTGTTCATTGTCTATTTTATAAAGGTCGATTCGATTGCATCTTTGAGGTGTTATTTATTTAGTCACTTCAAATTTAAAACAATGAAAACTTTAAAAATCTTTAACCTTATCTTTTGCTTAAGTCTAACGATTTGCACCTTAGCCCAGAGAAATGATTTACTCTTAACCAATAGCCAATCCTTATCAGAAAACCGATATGAAGATATTAAAGGAAGCCCATTTTTATTTAAAGAATGGCAAGCGGAAATGAGTCTATCTATTAGGTCATTACCCTTAGGTTGATTATATTTGATTTTAATCTAACAACGAATACTCCTAATTATGAAAATCAGATTTCTATTATTCCCTTTTTTTATTGGCTTATTAGTAAATGCTTCTGGTCTTCTGGCTCAAAATGCCATTCCTACTTTAGTGCCTACTACCTCCTTACCAAGTGCTGCCCCAGAAGCAGTAGGTATGTCTTCCGCACGCTTAAAGGTCATGCAGGACAGAATGAACGAGTATGTAGACAATGGGCAATTGGCAGGGGTGCAAACTGCGGTTATTCGAAAAGGAAAATTAGTCCATTTTGATACTTATGGCTATGAAGATATAGATACTAAAGACCCTTTAAAAGACAATAGTATTTTTCGTATTTACTCGATGACGAAGCCGATTGTTTCTATTGGTCTCATGATGCTTTACGAAGAAGGTAGATTTCAATTGAATGACCCTTTACATAAGTACGCACCAGAATTTAAGGAGATGGAGGTATATGTCGGTGATGGTAAAACGGAAGCGGCCAAAGAACCTATTCGAGTCGTCGATGTACTGCGGCATACCACTGGTTTTGGCTACGGTTGGGGATTTCCGCCAAATCAGGTAGATTCTTTATACAAAGTGGGCGCGCAAAGAGGCGCAATGGCCAATAATCGAGAATTTTTGACTGCCATGAGTAAATTACCCTTGTACCATCAACCCGGAACTGGTTGGAGATATAGTGTTTCTACGGATGTGGCTGGGGCGCTTTTGGAAATTATTTCGGGTCAACCTCTAGATAAATTTTTAGAGGAACGTATTTTAAATCCATTAGGCATGAAGGATACGCATTTTGAAGTGCCTGATGCTAAAGATGAACGATTTATTACCAATTATACCCATAAAAAAGATGGAACCTTACAAACGATTGACCACCCATCTATGAGTAAATATTGTAAAGAGGTAAAGATGTTTTCTGGTGGTGGTGGATTGGTGTCTACGACTAATGATTATCTACGCTTTTGCCAAATGCTCTTAAATAAAGGGGAATTGAATGGGGTACGATTGATTAGCCCCAAAACATTGGAATTGATGACCAGCGACCATACTAAGAATACCCCGCATGCAGGTGGCCCTATCGTTTTGCCAGCTAGAGGCACCGCTTTTGGTTTAGGTTTTTCTGTGACCACAGATTTAGGGGCAACAGAGATGCTAGGTTCTGTAGGTGCTTACGGTTGGGGTGGTGCAGCAGGGACGTATTTTAGAATTGACCCTCAAGAAGACCTAGCCATTTTGATGATGATTCAAGTGATGCCTTATAATCATTTACAAGCTAGAGAACGCTTTCATAATTTGGTTTATCAAGCGATAGTAGAGTAGTAGGTAGAAAAGCCTTTAGGCTTTCCCGTCAAAGACCTTTAGGTCTATTATCAAAGCAATGACGAAAAAACCTAAAGGCTTTATTCCCAACCGATAATCGCATATAGATAAAAAACATGCAAATAACTTAAATTCTTTTAGGACGAGTTTCTTCCTTATTTTTATGTAAACAATTCAATACATTAAACCAGAAGAAACTCATTATGAGAAAACAAATAAAAACAGAGCACACTGGAAACCTCCCACATTTTCACAGAGTTGGTGCTACTTTTTTCATTACTACTCACCTTCATAATTCTATCCCATTTGATACACTTAAAAAATTAAGAGAAAAACGAGATAAATCAATAGAAGCATTAAAAAAGAAGCGGCCAAGTAGTTTAGAAAAAGATATATACATGATTCGGAGAGCCTATTTTTATGCTTATGATGATTTATTAGACCGCTGCCTTAATAGTCCCACTCATTTAAAGGACCATAAAGTGGCATCAATTGTTGAAAAAAGTATTCGAAAATACGACCAAGTGTATTATAATTTAGTTGCTTTTACGATAATGCCTAACCATCTTCATTTAGTTTTAGATTTTTCTTTCCAGTTAAACCAAATGATACCCTTTGACATAGCGCAGTATGTAAATGTTTCTAAAGTAATGAATCTCATTAAAGGAGCTAGTGGATTTGAAGCAAATAAAGTAATAGGTAATTCGGGGAATCCTTTTTGGGGCAATAGTTATTATGACCGTTATATTCGTAGTTATCATCATTATTTAGGAGCAGTTAATTACACTTTAAATAATGTGGTAAAAGCAAAGATTTGTACACATTGGATGGAACATCCTTTTACTTGGTTAAATCCAGAATATCAAAAATTAGAACTTATCTTTCCTAATCGGTAGGAAAACTTTTAGGATTTCCCGTCATTAACTTTTAGGCTAAAATAAATAGACCTAAAGGTCTTTGACAGGAAAGCCTAAAGGCTTTGCTACCAGTTAAAAATCACCATAATTCACTTGCAAACAAGGCAATCCGATATCTAATCGCCACATATCCACGACTTGATTTCGGTCATCCAAAACATATTTCACAAAGAACTTATCACGGATATGCCCATCAAAAAATTCTGTTTTTACAATGGAATCCTTACGTACATCCTCATGCTTTCGCATCACTAAGGTATGATAAGGAATCTCGAATTT
>CALLVC010000224.1 GCA_938010785.1 uncultured Saprospiraceae bacterium | reverse complement strand
TTCCGAAATAGTTATTTATTTGCTGCCATTATAACCGTAGTTGGTGCTATTCTTTTTTCCACGAAAGCAGTATTGATAAAATTAGCTTATCAGCATCCGATTGATAGTCTATCCCTATTAGCACTCAGGATGCTATTTTCCTTACCTTTTTTTATTGGCATTTTATTATTTCAAAAAAAAGACCCACTACAATCCCCTATTCAACCAAATGACTGGTGGAAAATGGCGGCTATTGGAATGCTAGGTTTTTACTGTGCGAGTTACCTGGACTTTATTGGACTTCAATACATTTCTGCTAGTTTAGAGCGAATGGTTTTATACATCTATCCAACTTTGGTATTAATCATTTCTGCGATTGCCTTCAAAAAGAAAATTACCAAAATTCAATATATCGCATTAGTGTTGTCTTACATTGGAGTTGCGATTATTTTTTCAGGAAAAATCTCAACAGTAGGAAATAGCAATCCATTATTAGGCGCTTTCTTTGTCTTTTTTGCAGCGTTGACTTATGCTATGTTTTTAGTTGGAAGCGGGCAAATGTTACCAAGAATTGGTACTCGGCGATTTACTTCGTATTCGATGATTGCCGCCGCCGCCGCCGTATTATTAACCAATACCATCATCAATGGCTTTGATTTATTAAAATATCCCATGGAAATTTATGGGCTTGCACTATTTATGGCAGTTTTTGCTACTGTAGTTCCCACTTTTATGATAGCGGAAGGAATTAGAATCATTGGCGCAAATAATTCGTCTATAATAGGAGCGATTGGTCCAGTTTCGACAATTATCTTGGCATATATCTTTTTAGGAGAAAGACTTTATCCAATACAAATTTTAGGTACCCTTTTTGTCATTTCTGGCGTTCTAATAATTACATTAAATAAGAATAAAGCGAAGGTAACTGAAGGCGAAAGGCAGCGTACTTAGGGTTTGAGAGCGAACCAAGATTATGTACTTTTGTTTTTAATAATGGTAGAATACAACTTTGTGTCTTTGCATCTTCGCGAGGCAACAAATCATAAAATAAAAAAAGATGAAAATAGCCGTAGCACAATTAAATTTCCACGTCGGTAATTTTGAAGGCAATCTTCAAAAAATGTTAGCTGCTGTAGAAACGGCAAAAAAGCAAAAAGCAGATTTGGTTTGCTTTAGTGAATTGGCAACGACTGCCTATCCACCAAGGGATTTTGTAGAATTTGATGATTTTATTGACCAAGCAGAAGCGACGGTTAAAAAATTGGCGAAAGCAGCAAAAGGCATAGCTATTATCGTTGGGTCAGTCAGTAGAAATCCAGTGATAGAAGGAAAGGATTTATACAACTCTGCTTATTTTTTAGAAAACGGAAAAATTAAGCAAGTACAGCATAAAGCCTTATTGCCAACCTATGATATTTTTGATGAGTATCGATATTTTGAGCCAGCCTCAGAATTCAAAATTGTCAAATTTAAAGGCAAAAAAATTGCGTTGACCATCTGTGAAGATATGTGGAATTTGGGTAATGAAAACCCATTATACACAATTTGTCCAATGGACGAATTGATGCCACAGAAGCCAGATTTGATGATTAATGTTTCGGCCTCTCCATTTGCCTATGACCATGCACAAGAACGGATAGATGTTTTAAAAGCGAATGTGGATAAGTATAAACTACCGCTTTTTTATATTAACCATTCAGGGGCGCAAACGGAGGTCATTTTTGATGGAGGTTCTATCATCATGTCTCCTGATGGAAAGGTTTTTGAAGAATTACCTTATTTTAAAGAATGTGTCAAAACTTATGATTTAGCAGAAGTAGAAAAAGGAGGAGTGGTAGCGGAACAGCCTAAAGATAAAATGCAATTAATCCATGATAGCATTATTTTAGGTATCAAGGATTATTTTGGGAAGCTAGGATTTAAACGAGCGATATTTGGTTTGTCAGGAGGAATAGATTCGGCGGTAACGGCTGTTTTAGCTGCCAGAGCGTTAGGAGAAGATAATGTGCGAGCAGTATTGATGCCATCGGAATTTTCCTCTGATCACTCGATTAATGATGCTAGAGATTTAGCGAAAAATTTAGGCATACAATACGATATTATTCCGATTCAAAAGACTTATGAATCTTTTAAGGAGTTGTTGTATCCTCATTTCTTAGGGACTTCTTTTGGGATAGCCGAAGAAAATATCCAAGCAAGAACAAGAGGGGTTTTATTAATGGCGCTGTCAAATAAGTTTGGTAATATTTTATTGAATACTTCTAATAAAAGTGAGGCGGCAGTTGGATACGGTACGTTGTATGGCGATATGTGCGGTGGTCTGTCTGTGATTGCAGATGTATACAAAACGGATGTTTTTGCTTTAGCACGATACATCAATAAAGACGGTGAAGTAATTCCAGAAAATACGATTACAAAACCACCTTCAGCAGAATTGCGTCCAGACCAAAAAGACTCAGATAGTTTACCCGATTACGAAATTTTGGATGAAATCTTATTTCAATATATTGAAAAGCAGCAAGGGCCAAAAGAAATCATAGAAATGGGCTTTGATGAACAATTAGTTCGTCGAATTTTACGATTAGTAAATATCAATGAGTTTAAACGGTACCAAACGCCACCAATTTTGCGGGTATCGTCTAAAGCTTTTGGAATGGGACGACGAATGCCGATTGTGGGGAAATATTTATCTTAAATTTCTGTAACGCCAAGCTCTGCTTGGTGTAATTTTGATACCAAGCAGAGCTTGGAACTACAGGGGTTAAAAAGTTTACTAATGACGAAGCAAATTCTTTTTATTCTACTTATCCTATCGCAATTAATATTGGTCAGCTGTGGCGAAAGCTATGTCTATGAAAAAACATACGAAATAGAAAAGGGAGCATGGACCTACGATAATACGCTAGACTACACTT
>CALLVC010000223.1 GCA_938010785.1 uncultured Saprospiraceae bacterium | reverse complement strand
CCTCCAAAATATTCCTTCATCCGTTCGACAATATAATAAGAGGCAGGACAGATTCGAGTATTGTCCGTGTGCATAAATCGACGGCTAGTAAAGCCCTCTTTATGCGTATTAGGGAAATCTCTGCAAGCAAAGGGGCGAACCTCATAAATAGTACATAGATTTTCTTTACTTAAAAATCGACAGGGGATGGCTTTCATTTCCCAAGCATCGCTTCTATTTTCTTCTGGGGTTAAATAATCTCGTTCCAGTTCTTCTATGGAAATTCCTAAATGTTTACTAATTCGGTCAATGTCATCTTGAAAGAGGGTAGGATTAGCCGTTTTACAACAGTTGGCACATTTGGTACAATCAATTTTCTCAAATGCTTCTTGGTGTAATTCGCCTGCCGCTTTATCTACTCGATTGGCCGATTTGAATTTTAAAGCAGTTAAAAATTGAAAATGGCTATCCGTTTTTTGGACCGCATTTTGTTCCCAATCTTTCACGATTTTATCCATCGCCCATTCCTTTTTGGAATTTTTGACAGCAGGGCGGTCATCTATATAAGCTATTTCGTTGTCTATGCACCATTCAATGGCAATTTCATAAAAAGCCTGTTCTTGAAAAGCATACCATTTTTCGGTTAAATTAAATTGGTCTACGGTATCTCTAAATCTTCGAAAGGCGCCTCGGCCCTTGATGCTATCTAATAGACTATCTTGGACGCGTTCTTTACTTTGGGCATAGCAGAAATTTTCCATGATTTGGTACTCATTTACTTCATACTTGGAAGGAAAAGGTAGAAAATCTGATTCATTTTCGTCAAAAGCGTAAGCTATTTCAACTTCTTTTTTCTTTTCTGGTGGTAAAGCTTCAATTTCTGACGGAGAATAGACGGATGCAAATTCTGATTCTCCTTCAAAAAAATGGTAGAGTCTTCCACTTGGTTCGTGCAAGTAAATTTCCATACCTTCCATTTGCCCCATTTCTTGAGCTATTTCACTTAACTTTATTGGCTTTTTCATATGAAAAAAATTAAGCTCCAATTTACTAAATTTCCTGACATTTAACCATTTTTGCGTTACTTTGCAGGCAGTGACTAATAATAAATTTAAACCATATAAAGACTAGAAAAGAGAGTAGAGAAGACAGCGTAGAGATAATTAATCGGATAAAAAGTAAAATTTATAGCTTTCAAAGACCCGAATATTCCAGTATAATTACAATCAAGTCTCTTTTCTTTGCTCTCTTTTCTCTTTTCTCAAAACTGTATGGTTTTGAAATAATAATTGACGAATGACGAATGACCAGTCTATCAGCCTTAATAAATTTATCAGCCAAACGGGTATCTGTTCCCGTAGGGAGGCGGATAAGTGGATTGATGCAGGAAGAGTCAAAATTAATGGGGTGATTGCACAAAAAGGCAATCGAGTAGGGGAGAACGACGAAGTCACAGTTGATGGAAAACCTTTAAAAAATAAACCAAAGCAAGTTTATATTGCCCTCCATAAGCCACCGGGCATTACCTGTACGACGGACTTAAAGGATAAAACAAATATCATTGATTTTATCAATTATCCGCAACGTATTTTCCCAATTGGTCGATTAGACAAACCTTCTACAGGCTTAATTTTATTGACGAATGATGGAGATATTGTCAATGATATTCTCCGAGTTGAAAACAATCATGAGAAAGAATATCTAGTGACGGTTAACCGACCCATTACCCCTCAATTTATCAAACGAATGAGTAACGGCATCCCCATTTTAGGCACTAAAACTAAAAAATGTGTGGTGGAAAGCCGAGGTAAAATGGGTTTTAAAATTATCCTTACCCAAGGCTTAAATCGCCAAATCCGCCGAATGTGCGAGTTTTTGGAGTATCGAGTAGTGACTTTAAAACGAGTCCGAATTATGAATATTCATTTAGGGGATTTGAAAGCTGGAAGATGGCGATACTTGACCGCCAAAGAATTTAAAGAGTTGACCGCTAGTTTGAAGAAAGGTTGACTATTTCAGATGTTCTAGGACTTTATGCGTTTTGTTTTTTTGGTATAAACCACAGATATGGAATAAAAATTCAAAATTTATGATTTTTCTGTTGAATGAGCTATTTTGAGCTACTGTTTTCCATTCAATCTTTATATTTAGCCTATGCGTTGTTCTATTCTTTTCCTATTGACAGTAAGTCTGATAATTTGTAGCTGCCAACAAAGTACCCAAAAGTCAGTGGCTGCGGACAAGGAAAATAACTTATTGATTAATCCAACATTGACCTACCAAGATTACGAACCCGAACCCGAAGATATAATCATTAAGCGGTCTGTCTATCAAGACCAATTATACGGTTTTTGGTTAGCCCAATGTATCGCTAATTGGACAGGTTTAGTAACAGAAATGGATAAAATCGGAGGCGAAGGAAAAGATGGAAAAGGCGCAGGATTTTATACTCGTGAAAATTGGGGACAACCCGACGAATTAAATATTTGGGGACTTAGCGATGTCTCCGATACCATCACCTATGTTTTTGAAGCCGAAGGGGGCATTTGGGGCGCAGATGATGACACGGACATTGAGTACATCTATCAACATTTACTCTACGAAAATCAAACCACTCAACTCACGGGTGAACAAATTAGAACAGGCTGGCTACAACATATTTACAACGATAAAAATACGCCCTTCAAAACGAGAGATGGTAAATTTCCCGAAAACTATTTATGGGTGTCTAATCAAACCGCTTATGATTTGATGGAGCAAGGACTGGTTCCTCCAGCTACTAGTTTGCCAGCAAATAACCCTCATTATGAAATGATTGATGCCCAATTGACGACAGAATTTTTTGGCCTATTTGCTCCAACTCGACCAGCAATTGCAGTAGAAATGGCTCATCTGCCAATAAGAACAACGGCTCAACAAAATGCCGCTTGGATTGCGGAATTTTATGTACGTATGCACGCCTTAGCAGCAACGATTGATAAAAATGAATCCATGAAAAATGCTGTTTTTAAAATGGCAGCAACGGCTCGACAATCGATTCCAGCAGATTCGTATACTGCTAAAATGTATGATTTTGTCAAAGCTCAATACGATGCTGGCGTATCTTGGGAAGCAGCCAGAGATGCCCTCCACGAAAAATACCAAATCAGACAAGAAGATGGCTATGAATGGGCAACCAAAGACCAAAGTTGCAATGGTTGTTTTGCCGCAGGAATCAATTTTGGCGCAGGTATGATCAGCCTGTTCTATGGAGAAGGAGATATAAAAGAAACCATTAAAATTGGAGTCTTAGCAGGTTGGGATTCGGATAATCCGACGGCTACTTGGGGTGGATTATTGGGATTTATGTTGGGAAAAGAAGGCGTAGAAAAAGCTTTCGATCGCACTTTTGCCAATCAATTTAATATTCATCGAACTAGGGGTGGATTTCCAAATAATGGGATTGATAATTTCTCGGATATGGCTGCTAAAGGTATCTATATTGTCGATAGGGTCGTGCAAGAACGATTAGGCGGTGGGGTGGATTTGGAGAAGGATGTTTGGTATATACCAAATCGGTAGTAAAGCCTTCAGGCTTTTCCGTGCCCGACCTTCAGGTCGAACATATTTCTATAACAGGCCTAAAGGCTTTACCACCCACTTTACTCACCTTGATTAGGAAAAATAAGTTCTAACTTTTGATATTCGGGATTTAACCAAGTAAAAGGATGCTGCATCCAATGTTTACAAATTTTTGCTTTTACCACATTATTAATGGTGTAATTAACAGCCCCTAAACAATGATGCTGATTACGAATGTAGCGGTCATAATACCCATTATCCCAAAAAGAATTCCCCGTATTTCCTAGAATTTTATTGGCTTCAAATCTACTTGCCCCTTTGATAAGGTTCATGACTTTTGAAACATTAATATATTTCGTAATGTCAAAAGGAATATTATTTTTTATTTGGAAAGAAAAATCCAAAACCAAATGAATATGATTCGGCATAATGGTAAATGACACCAAATTATAATATACCTGGTCGTATTTTCTAATGGATGCTTCTACTACTTGAGCTATTGATGGATTAATCAAATAAGTGGGGCTATTAAGGCAATTATCTAATAATTGGTCGAATTCATGGAAGTAAGCTCTATGAATCATGTAAATTTCTCTTTCTAAGTCAGCTTCTCCTTTTTGTTTGGTCGTCTCTATTAGTTTATCTCTTTTCTTTTTTAATTTTTTTAATACATCGAAAGGAAGGGAGCCATGTAAATGAGTTGTAATAAAGAAGGTAGCGCCAATTCTGTGGAAATGAGGTAATTTTCCTGTGTGTTCAGTTTTTATTTGTTTTCTCATGGAAATGAGGAATTTCGTACTTTATTTATTGGTTAATTTTAATTTTGCCAACAAAAATACTTTAAAAGATACTTGTTGAAGAATATTGTTTTTTGATATGAAAAATAAAAATAGATTGAATTTATGGAAAGCATCTCGGTAGCAAAGCCTTTAGGCTTTCCCGTTGAAGACCTTTAGGTCGATTCTCGTAAGAAATAACTAGCCTAAAGGCTAGGCACAGGAAAGCCTGAAGGCTTTTCTACCAACTAGGCACATTCGTCAC
>CALLVC010000222.1 GCA_938010785.1 uncultured Saprospiraceae bacterium | reverse complement strand
TCCAACTTATATCATAGCCTATTATTATCGAGGGCTAATCGAAGAAATGCAAGGCAATACAGAAGCGGCAAAAAAAGATTATCAAAACGCACTTAACTTTAATCCAGAATTTACCAGAGCACAAGAAGCGTTGGATAGACTACAATAAGCACAAAGGGCTTTCTCATAAAACTTCTAAACTAGACGTTCCTAACAATTTTTTCCGTATCGAACGGAAAAAATTGTAAAAGGGGGTTCCAAAGGGTGAGTAAAAATAAATTTTCAATGAAAATTCATTTTTACTCACCCTTTGAATCCCCTTTTTTGACCTGCCTGCTGACGCAGGAAGGCAGGTTTGAAAGGACTCTGCCTGTCCCGAATTTATTTCGGGAATGTCCGTTCAAATCAAGACTATGATAGAGCAGCTAATCTTTAGGAGAAAACCCTAAATAAGCGCACAAAAGTTTTTCTACAAAGTCTTTAAATATTCAATCAAATCACTTCTATCGGCAGCATCTAACTTGTCTCCATAAAAATGTCCATCATTTCCATAACCGGGAAGGGTAGTATCATAAATATTAGGGTCTCCACCTGCAGTCCTATTTTCATAATGCCAACCTACTTTTTGGTAATCAAAATCATCTGACTCAAAGGACCGTTCCCAATAAGTAGGTCGTTGTTCGCTATTTAATAAATCTTCCAAAGTTGGAATGGAGCCATTATGAAGATATGGAGCCGTTGCCCAAACACCATCCAAGGGAGGTGCTACATATCCATTAGAGGGAACTAATCTAGCTGCATTTTCTCCTTGTCCAAACCAACTATTATTATAAGAATCTACAAACTGCCCTAATCCATAGTTACTCACCGCCAAAAGTGGGTCAGTTTGAATATTGTCTAAATCAACTAAAAGATTAGGATAGGTTTCGTTTGCGCCATAAGTACCATGACATTTAGCACAATGAATATTAAACACCTCTTTTCCATTAGCTATTTTCGTGGCATCAATCATTTCTGGATAATCAGGTGGTTCAATTGATTTTAAATAAGCCAACACATCAGGAAAATGACTGTCTATTTCGGCTGCTTGTTCCGCATCTTGCAAAGTAAGCACACTCGCTGCCATAATGGTTTTAGCATGGTCTCCTCGCCCAATTCCCGCATAATACAAGGCATTTTTCTTTTTAGTCAACCACCACGCTGGTACATCAGAAGGAATCACTTCTTGTGGTATTGGATACAATGGATTAGTAGACCAAGTCAGGTCTGAGGAATTACGATGAGCATCTAATACAACTGCTAATTTGCCCGCAGGATTTACTCCTCTCACTGCCGTAATCGTTTGTTCACTAATTACCTCCGTAGCTCTTCTAAAAGGTTCATAAGCAACTGCCTCTGGAGAATTTGCGCCATAAAAAGTATGAATAGCAGTCGTTAACAACTGGGTTTGTCCTCCTTGGTCTTGAGAATAGTCAACCGTATTATCTCCTAATCCAGGAACTAATTGACCATTCAAAAATTCTGCGTGACATGTCAAACAAGTAGGTGCAGCTACCTTCACTCCATTAGCCGCAGTCACTGCATTAAATTGATAAGGCAAGTTAGCATTATCTCCTTCTCGGTCTAACAAATTATCAGATTCACCAAAAAAGGTAGTCGCTAAATCAAGTGGCGGTCCACTATTCACATAATCTCCTGTAATCAAATATTCCCACCCTTTATTGGCATCACCAATCCGTTGTGGAGAGGCAGAGATTCTACTCGTTCCTGTAGGTGGAATAGTATCTAAAGTTGGTGTTTCTGGAGAGACATTTGGAGTTGGTGTTTCTGTTGTTGAATCTTTATTACAAGCTATTAGTAGTAAGATTAAACTAGCACCTAAAAATAGATAACGTCGTCGCATAAGGTCTGTTTTAGGTTTAAACTATCAGACTTGCTACTTAGTTTACAATCTATCGACTTTAACCCTCTTTTGTCAAAAAATAAATAACCAAGGATTGCCATTCTTCAGCTAAAGATAATTTAGGCATCGTTTTACCTGCACGGCGATACCAGTAGTTAGCATTCCAGTTATCCCCTTCCTTACGATGTAAATAAGCGTGCACCCAATCAGCTTCAGGATAAGGATTGCCATCGGCTATATCATGTGCATGATTCCAATCTCCTTTTCCATCGTGCCATAAGGCAACCAAATTTGGAGAAAGGTCAGTAGGTGGATTTTGGTCTTGTAGTGATTTTTCAAAATCTAGAAAAGTCATAAACGATTTTTAATTCAAAAATAGCAAATCTCTTAAAAAGTATTCCTTTTCGTTTCGTGTAACCTTCTAGAAAGATAAGCATAAAATAGATATATTTTTTAGAAATTTAGAAACCAAGAAAAAATAAAATTACCTTTACGATATGAAAAACAATTCCTCTTTTATAACGCTAGCTTTGAAGGGCATGGCAATGGGTATAGCAGAAGTTATTCCTGGTGTTTCTGGTGGTACGATTGCGTTCATTACAGGAATTTATGAAAAATTACTAAATACAATAAAAGCTTTTCATCCTTCTCTAATAGGTACTTTTAAAAAAGAAGGCGTAGGAGGTGTTTGGGAAAATATCAATGGTACTTTTTTAGTTACCTTGTTAATAGGCATGGCAACAGGAGTTGTTGTTGGGGTATTTGGCGTCACCCATTTACTGGAAACTTATCCAGAAATGCTTTGGGCTTTTTTCTTTGGATTAATCATTAGCTCCGCTATTTTTATTGGCAAACAAGTAGAAGGATGGGGACTTAAAGAAATTCTTGCTTTACTATTTGGGACAGCGGTAGCTTATTATATCACGGTAGCCAGTCCTGCGCAGGGAAATGAGGCGCTATGGTTTGTTTTTCTATCAGGGGTCATTGCAATTTCTGCATTAATTTTACCCGGCATTTCAGGCAGTTTTATTTTATTATTGATGGGTATGTATTCGTTTATTATCCCAACAGTAAAAACGGCCTTAAAAACTTTTGATAGTGAAAGTTTAATAACCGTAGGTACTTTTGCTATTGGTTGTTTAGTCGGGCTAATGACTTTTTCAAGAGTATTATCATGGACGTTTAAAAATTATAAAAACATAACTTTAGCCTTGCTGACAGGATTTATGTTAGGGTCACTTAATAAACTCTGGCCTTGGCGAAATGTATTGTCTACGAGAATAAATAGCAAAGGAATAGAAGTTCCATTTATAGAAGAAAGTGTTTTACCTAATAATTATAATGGTGAACCATATTTAGTTGCTGTGGTTATTTGTATGATTATTGGATTTTTATCCGTTTTTATAATCGAAAAATTAGGTACTAGTAATAAATAAAATGACCATCAAATATCAATTAGGGTTGATAGGATATCCCCTATCACATTCTTTTTCAAAAAAATATTTTGGAGAGAAATTTAAAGAAGAAGGAATAAGCGGATATAATTATGAATTATTTCCGATTCCAACTATTGAAGCCCTACCAGATTTAATAGCACAACATCCAAATTTATTGGGTTTAAATATTACGATACCTTATAAACAAGGTGCATTACCCTATTTAGATACCATCAGTAAAGAAGCTAAAGAAGTAGGGGCAGTCAATACCATTAAATTTGTCAATGGGAAATTGACGGGGTATAATACAGATGTATATGGGTTTGAAATTTCTTTAAGAAAATTATTAGCTACAGCAACGACTCCATTCCATCAGATGAATGCCTTAGTATTAGGGACAGGAGGTGCGGCAAAAGCAGTTACGTATGTACTTGATAAATTGCAAATAAAACCACAACTTGTATCTCGAAGCCAAAAAAAGGGACAAATTACCTACAAAGATATTGATGCAGCATGTATGCAAAAACATCAGATAATCGTCAATACCACACCTCTCGGTATGTCCCCAAATATAGATACCGCTCCAGACTTACCCTATGAATTTTTAAGTGACCAACATTTTTTGTACGACTTAACTTATAACCCCAAAGTGACAAAATTCCTTCAGATGGGTCTCAACAACAATTCGGCAATAATGAATGGTCTAGAAATGCTACATTTACAGGCTGAAAAATCATGGAGCATCTGGACAGAAGAAATATAATATTAAATTTTAATCAAAAAAGATAATACTCCCTAAGACACACTAATGGGAAAAGCGATAATGGGAAAAAAAGCATCCATAGACTTCACCAATACAGCGGTTGCCTTTGCAGGTAAAACCGACGCGGAATTGCAGCGTTCGACAC
This sequence comes from uncultured Saprospiraceae bacterium, assembly GCA_938010785.1. GTDB lineage: Bacteria > Bacteroidota > Bacteroidia > Chitinophagales > Saprospiraceae > JAFMDF01. Next base: position 3,207 of record CALLVC010000222.1, on the reverse strand, counting down.
GACTATTTAGATTAATGAATCAATCATGGCTAGTAAACATCGGGTCAAAACTGGGCGTAACAGCAATTAATTTAAATCTACCTTTCGCAGAAAATCTTATCAAGAATACAATTTTTGAACAGTTTTGCGGTGGCACCACTCTTCTTGATTCTCAATCAACTATTGATAAGTTATACGAACAAAAAAGTCTGTCTATTTTAGACTACGGAGCAGAAGCTAAAACTACAGAGCTAGATTTTAATGGTACTATGAATGAAGCCATTCGAGCCATTGATTTTGCAGAGCAGAATAAAAGTGTTCCAATCATTACGCTTAAAATAACTGGTTTAGCGAGGCATGAATTACTAGAAAAAATTCAAAAAGAAGCTGCTTTAACAGAAGAGGAGAAAAAAGAATATAAAAATGTAAATAAAAGACTTGATGCAATTTGTTATACTGCTCATAATAAAAAGGTTGGTGTTTTTATAGATGCGGAAGAAAGTTGGATTCAGGATACCATCGACTTTTTAGCAAAAAAAATGATGAAACGATACAATGACGAAATCGTCGTTGTTTATAATACTTTCCAAATGTACCGTCATGATAGATTACAATATCTAATTGATAGTTTTGAAGAAGCAAGGAAAGAAGGTTATCTATTAGGCGCTAAAATTGTAAGAGGCGCTTATATGGAAAAGGAAAGAAACCGAGCCGCTGCATTAAATTACCCTTCACCGATTCAACCAAATAAAAAAGCTACAGATAACGATTTTAATACGGCATTACAATTTTGTGTGGAAAATTACGCTTATATAGCCTCTTGTAATGCTACACATAATGCCTACAGTACTGCCTTACAAGCTAGTCTAATTGAAGATAAAGGCATCCAAAAAAATCATCCGCACTTGAATTTTTGTCAGCTATACGGTATGAGTGACCATCTGACCTTTAATCTTGCGGATGCAGGGTATAATGTGGCGAAATATTTACCTTATGGTCCAGTAAAAGATGTAGTACCCTACCTGATTCGACGTGCCCAAGAAAATTCTTCTATCACAGGAGATATGAATCGAGAATACGAATTATTAGTAAGAGAAATGAAAAGGAGAGGATTACAATAAAATGATAAAGAGTAGCAACTGGTATCGAAAAATAAAATTGCTACTCTCTAAATTATTATTACTCTTCTGAATCTGCTGCTTTTTCTGCTGCTGCTTCCGTTTTTTCTTCCTCCAAAGTAATCAAAGAACGGTCGTTCAAGAATGTAAACCACTTCACAATCTTTTTCATATCACCAATATAGACTCTATCTCGGTCATAATTAGGAATGATAGCAGCAAAGTAAGCTTTCATTTCATCATTAGAAACATTCACTTTCACTAATGGTACTTCTTCCAATTTAGCAAACATATTCTGAAAAACCTTAGATAATTCTAATGTCTCATCATCATCTTCTGTATAAATGGTAATAGATTCTAATGGCGTAAACTGATGTTTACGAGAAGGCGCAAAACGTTTTTTACCCGTATCTAAATCCTCAATAATTAAACCATTACTACGGTTAGCAGCTACTCTATGGACACCAGCAATCCCGCCGACTACAACTAATTTTTCTAAACTCATTATATATTTTTTCTAAATAAAATTTTATTGCTTATTTTATTATCGTTCTTATAACGTAATAAAAATACTTTTTGTGAATAAACTAAAACTAAAGTTTTAGGAAATCCTTAAAATTTCGCAAAATTATAAAAGAAAATCCAATCAAAGGCTGATTATGGAGTTCTTTTACAGTTGATTTCAATAAATTTCTTAGGTAACCTGTTCTATGGCTTTAGCTTTTAGTAACTTCGCATTTTATTTGAAGAATTTGAGCATAACAAAAAAACTCGTTTACTCCAATATGAACCAGCATACTATAGAAAAAACGGTATCTATTAAGGGCATAGGTTTACATACAGGAAAAGAAACAACGTTGACTTTTCATCCTGCGCCTATAAATCATGGTTTTAAATTTAAACGAATTGATTTAGAGAAGCCCAAGGTAATACCCGTTGACCCAGCAAAAGTAACGGAAACAAACCGAAGTACAACTTTAGCGTCAGGAGACATCAAAGTCCAAACGGTTGAACATGTTTTATCTGCCTTAGCAGGACTATCTCTAGATAATGTACTACTAGAAATAGATGGCCCAGAAGTTCCTATATTAGATGGAAGCGCGGCAAAGATTATAAGTACGTTAGAAAAGGCAGGAAGGCTAGAGCAAGAAATGGCTAGAGATTATGTCATCGTTGAAGAGCCTATAGAGTATAAAGATGAAACGACAGGTGCAGAATATATCGTCTTACCGTCAGAGCAATTTGAAGTAAAAACCATAGTAGATTTCAATTCAAGCCTTATTGATGCCCAATATGCTAGTTTAAGCGACATTGCGGATTATAAAAAAGAAATTGCTCCTTGTCGGACTTATGTGATGCTAAGTGATATAGAGCAATTAGCAAAGGAAAACCTTATCAAAGGAGGTAGCTTAGACAATGCCATCGTATTTGCAGATAAAAAGCTATCCAAAAAGAAATTGGATGCATTAGCAGATAAATTAGGGCAACCTAAATTATCCGCTCCACCAACTAATGGCATCTTGAATGATAAGCAATTAAAGTTTGCCAACGAGCCTTGTCGGCATAAATTATTGGATTTAATTGGTGATTTAGCTTTAGTGAATAAACCCATCAAGGGAAAAATTATTGCTACCCAGCCTGGGCATACAGGCAATGTTGGTTTAGCCAATATTCTTCGTGATTTATACAAAGCGCAAAGAAAACTGAAAGGCAAGCCAAAATATGACCCCAATCAAGAACCAATTTTTGATTCGGTAAGGATAGCAGAATGGCTACCTCATCGTTATCCATTTTTATTAGTCGATAAGATTATAGAACTATCGGATACACATGTAGTGGGAGTGAAAAATGTCACGATGAATGAGCCATTTTTTACAGGACATTTCCCAAATAATCCAGTGATGCCTGCTGTCTTACAGATGGAAGCATTAGCACAATGTGGTGGAATATTAGCCATGTCGTTGGTCGATGAACCAGGAGGTTGGGATACTTACTTCTTGAAAATCGACAATGCTAAGTTTAAGCAAATGGTTGTGCCCGGAGATACACTCATTCTAAAACTGGAATTATTATCTCCAATCAGAAGAGGACTTTGTCATATGCAAGGAAC
>CALLVC010000221.1 GCA_938010785.1 uncultured Saprospiraceae bacterium | reverse complement strand
TTTACCTCCTACGTCCATAGAGCCAATATTGATAAACAATCGTTGTCTTCTTTCTCTACGACCATCGCCAGCTCCACCACCATCCCGACGGCCTCTATGCCCACCATTTCGTCCACCATCCCGACGTCCTCTATGTCCTTGCCCACCACCGTAGCTTACTCTATCACGGCGACCGCCCCTTGATTCTCGCTGATTTAAATCTTTAGCATTCTTATAATTTTTCAAGAACCTAGCTAAAGAAATCGTTGCTATTTTTGCTAATAACTCTTCTTTAGTTAACTCCTCTCCCAATTCTTCTACTAATTGAGGCAATAAAGCTTCTACTTGTTCATTTACCTCCGCCTCTTTAATAGACTTTACTTGCTCTACTAATCGCTGTTGGCAAATTTCATCACCAGAAGGAATACGCACTTGCGAAAATTCAACTTTAAGAATTCGCTCCAATCTTCGTAAGATACCAACATCTCTAGGATGTGATAAAACTAAGGAAATACCTTTGTTACCAGCTCGTCCTGTCCGTCCACTTCTATGCGTATAAAAAGAAAGGTCTTCAGGAATATTATAATGAAAGACGTGGGTAATTTCATTCACATCGATTCCTCTAGCTGCTACATCTGTTGCCACTAGAATTTGTAATCGTCTGTCTCTAAAGCGTGCCATTACTCGGTCACGTTGTGCTTGCGTCAAATCACCGTGCAAAGCATCCGCTTTATATCCATCTCGGCTTAAATTTTCAGCAACTTCTCTAGCATCTCGACGGGTTCTGGTAAAAACCAAACCAAAACAATTAGAATTAAAATCTAAAAACCGACGCAGTACTTCATATCTATCAGAAGGATAAACAGGCACATATTGATGATCAATATCTTGATTAGAAGAATTAGTCGTCCCCACCTTAATTTCTACAGGGTCCGTCATATAGTTTTTAGAAATTCTTCTTACCTCTTTAGGCATAGTTGCAGAAAACAACCAAGTCAATTTATCATCAGGAGTATTATCCAAGATTTCATCAATCTCCTCTTTAAATCCCATATTGAGCATTTCATCCGCCTCATCTAGTACGACGTACTCAATTTCATTTATTTTAATCGCTTTCCGCTTAATTAAATCTCTAAGTCGTCCCGGTGTAGCCACTACAATTTGCACCCCTCTTTTGATAGCTTTCATTTGCTGGTAAATATCCGTACCACCATAAACCGCTAAAATGTTTAAAGCACGGTCATACTTACCAAATTGGTCTAATTCTTTAGCAATCTGTAGACATAATTCTCTAGTAGGCGCCAAGACTAATGCTTGCGTCAACTTTTCTTTGGAATCTACCAAATCAATTAAAGGTAACCCAAAAGCAGCCGTTTTACCAGTACCAGTTTGGGCTAAGCCAATAAGGTCAGATTCATCATTTAATAAAACGGGAATCGCTTGTTCTTGAATAGCTGTAGGCGTTACAAAACCTAATTTACCAATAGCATCTACCAACGGTTGAGAAAGCCCCAACGAAGCAAAATCACTCATATATTGTTTTTAGTGTAACTATCCAGGAATTCTTTGTCTCAGGGGAGAGCGGTGGTGGTTTGCGCCAATTTTCTCTATAATATACCGACGACCTAATTTAAATTTTTCCTAATGTCGGGACTTGCAAACCTATCTTAGACAGATACTTTTCTTAATTAGGGTGCAAAGGTACGACTTTATATTAAATATTATCAAATTTTTTTTTAAGTATTCCTAAAAAAAGGTGTTTCACCAACTCACCTCTTTATAGAAATCCATGTTGACTTTGCAAAAGCGCATACGGTTCCATCTTTTTCATAAATAGCTGTACCCGTCCAAGTCTTTCGTCCTTCCGTGCTTACTACCCATCCCATAATGATGTAGGAGGTATTAACTTTAATGGGTCTAATTTCCTTAGCAGCCATCCTTCCCAGCAGATAAAATTGAGCGGAATCCTGAATAGCCCATGCCCCCGGACAATCTAAAGCCGACCAAATAAATTCAGTCTTCACGTTTCCTAATGCATCCCCTAAATCTTCGTAAGGCATCCAAGGGGTAGCCACCTTTTGAGGTCCAATATCGCTTGGATAAATAGCTAAACCATCTCCTCTTTTACGAGCGCTTCCACAAACAAAACAAGTAGGAAAGAGTACCCCATCATTAGTCTTTGGTTTGCGTATTGCTTCGACTGCTTCCGCAAAAGAAATAGCAGGCGGTATAGTTAATTGAAAATCAGTTACTTTTGCCTCCGCAACCAAAGTATCTCGGTGCATTAGCACGGCACTATCTGCTTTTATGTTCAGTTGCATTTTTTGCTCTAGAGGAGGTGGGACTCTTAAAGTAATCTCTGGATTGAAATTTAATTTAGAAGCAATTAAACCAGCAGTATAGCCACCATTTCCAGAATTAGGAGGCCCATTAAAACGCTTATCAATTTGTAAAGAGTGGGTCATAAGTAATCAGCAATTAATATTTAAGAGTTGCTTTTTTTGCCAAAAATATCAAAAGGGAATTAAATAAAGTCAACTTTTTTAAAGTTAAAAACGTTAATAACCCTTGGTGCATTTATAATATGCTCATAATAAGTGATTTGCACTTAGGCAAAGTGAAATAATTAATTAGGCATTTATGATTTTATCTTTTTTACTAGCATCCCGTCCGCTATGCGGTTCACAAACAGTGTTTGTTTATGTTGAAAATGCCTGCCTCTGCCGGCAGGCAGGCTCGACATAGCGGTGCTATGTCTGTAAGCCTCCCATCCGCTCGTATGTTTGTACCGAGTAAAAAAAGAACAAAAAAGTTGATTGAAAAAATATTAATATGGCACCACGCTGGAACAGAAGCATCAACCGCTAAACAACATTTTATTAAATGTATGAACTCGCAAAGGTAAGCTCTGTTCTGGGGAGGTTCTTTAGAGTCTGAATAGTACTTAGGGCGTAGCTTGAAAATCAGCTACAGCAGGAATAATAAACGAGTTTAGCCGTAGAGAGAGCCGCTTTTAAATTAGTAACAAAATCCATTTCAGATGCCAAGTAAAAAGACACAGCGTAAAGTAATTAAACAAAATGTTGGAGTAGATGCTGCTAAAGATGATTTTAAGGTATGCTTTTACCACATGGACCAAACTGGTCACAAGTTCATCAAAGGCAGTCGTACTTTCAAAAATAATTTAGCTGGTTTTGTGGCCTTTATGAAATGGATAGAGAAAAAACGAGTAACTGATTTAGACGTTCGTATCACCCTAGAAGCAACAGGAGTTTATCACGAAAACTTAGTTCACTTCCTAGATGATAATGGGTATCATGTCAGTGTTATTTTAGCTAATCAATCAAAAGCTTATGCTAAAAGTCTCAATCTAAAAACCAAAACGGATAAAGTAGATGCACAAATGCTTGGAAAAATGGGAATCGAAAGAGATTTACCCAAATGGCAGCCAGCTAGTGCTAAAATGCGCATCCTAAAGCAGTTAACTAGGGATAGAGTTACGCTTTTGACTGAAAAAACAGCTATTACAAATAGATTACATGCTCTCAATGCCTCTTTTGAACCTCATAAAAGAGTCATCAAAAGAATCAATCAAAGATTGAAATTGATGGCTAAACAAATCAAAGAGGTAGAAAAAGAGATTGCTCAAACTGTCCAAACCGATGAAATACTCAAAGGTAAAGTTGATAATATTTGCAAAGTCAAAGGTTTAGGACTTATTACGGTGGCTACTATCATTGCGGAGACCAATGGATTTGTTTTATTCACTTCCCGAGGACAACTTATTAGCTACGCTGGGTATGATGTAGTCCAAAGAGAATCTGGTACTTCTGTCAAAGGAAAAACCCGAATTTCTAAGAAAGGAAACAAACATATCCGAAGAGCTTTACATTTTCCTGCTATAACCATTGTCAAATATGAAACTCATTTCAAACAATTGTTTGATAGAGTTGTGGATAAGTCGGGCATTAAAATGAAAGGCTACGTCGCCGTCCAACGAAAGATTTTAATTCTCATTTATACCCTTTTCAAAAAGGATAGCTCTTATGACCCTAACTACCATAATCAGAAAAAAGAAACCGAAGAAAAAGCTAACCAAAGTTGTAGACAGGATACTAATCCTGCCTACTCTGGATGCTTGCTCTAAGGCAACCTCCTTTGTGCCATAAAATTAATATTTTTTTCAAAGAACTACTTGCTTTTTTACATAGTACCTTTGCGGTTCACCCGTACGGGTTCATGCCTTGTCTAGGAAAAAAATATTTCCTCAAAATGACCACTTTATTAATTTATTTTACCTAAAATTCCAAAAACTTAAAAAAATTCCCAAAACAGAGTATCAAATAATTTGAGTTTACTCTTTACCATTGGAGACCTTTAAATCTTATGAAAAAAGAGTCAGAAAATCAACAATATATTTGGCTTCAATAAAAACAAATTTATTTATTAAAAAAATAAAAATATTAATCTAAGGAGGCGAACAAACAATTTAATCGTTTTATTATAACAATCATTTATTTCCCACAACAGAACATATCTAATACAAACACTTTCTATCAGTCAGTTTTACGAAATAATATAATTAATATTTAACTAAAATAAATACTATGTATTCCAAACATAGCATTGTTTTTTAGCACCTGTATTTAGAGCATGACTAAAATTCCATTAATAAAAATATTTTTTAATCAAATCAATAATCATTATGAGATGTAAACTTACCCTAAGTCTTTTTTTCCTACTCTCCATAAGTTTGAGTGTCTTTGCTCAACAAATGGTGAGTGGAAAAATCATAGACCCTGATGGGGAAACTATGATTGGTGTTAACATTCTGGAAGAAGGTACTTCCAACGGTACCGTGACCGATTTTGATGGAAATTATTCCATCAACGTTGCTGGTCCAACTTCTGTATTAGTCATTTCCTATACTGGTTACTCTGGTACGAGAGAAGTGGTTGGCAACCGAACAACTATTGACCTGACCTTAAAAGAAGATGTAGCTATTTTAGAACAAGTAGTTGTGAGTGCTTTAGGATTTAAAGAAAAGAAGGACGAATTAGGTTCTACTGCTTCTATTGTACAAACAGAAGATATCATCCGTTCAGGAGAATCTACTTTCTTAAACTCTTTAGGGGCCAAAGCCTCAAATGTCCAAATCTCAAGGTCTAATGGTGACCCTGGGGCAGGTACAACTATTAGAATCAGAGGAGCTAATAGTATTTCGGGATCTTCTAGCCCTCTTGTTATTTTAGATGGTATTCCAGTTTCTAATGGCAACGCTTATGGGTCTGGTAGTAGTCGTTCTGGCGGGGTTTCCCAACAATCTAGATTAAATGATTTAAACCCTAATGATATCGAATCGGTTCAGATATTAAAAGGTGCTTCTGCTGCGGCTTTGTGGGGTTCTAGAGCAGCCAACGGTGTGTTGGTTATTACAACTAAGGATGGAAAAGCAGGAAAAGTAAAAATCGACTATACTACTTCTGTTTCCTTTGACCAAGTGCATGAAAGATACGATTTGCAAACAACTTGGGGACAAGGTAGGAGTGGTTCATACGGTCCTACTAGAGCAGAATCTTGGGGAGATTATATTCCTGATAGATCTGGTGGCGCAGATGATGTAGACCAATCAGGACAGTTTTTTGAAGCAGAAGATGGTACTAAGTATTATCCAATTAATAATAAAAATTCTACGGAAACCTTTGTAGATTCAAATTGGGACCAGGCCTTTCAAACGGGTGGATTTACGCAGCATGATTTAGCAATTAGTGGAGGGGGCGAAAAAACGAATTTCTTCTTTAGTTTAGGTCGATTAGACCAAGAGGGAATTGTTAGAGGTAGTAATTATGATAGAACGAATATTCGATTAAATAGCAAATCTGTTTTGGCTGATTGGCTAACCGTTTCTACAAAAGGAGGATTCACCAATTCTTATTCCAATAGAATCCAACAAAACTCCAATACTGGTGGATTGCTATTAGGTTTATTACGGACTCCGCCAGATTTTGATAATCGAGATTACATAGGAACATATACTAGTAATAGTGGTGAGAGAGTTCCATTAAGACATCGTTCTTACAGAAGGTATTTAGGAAATACAGGAAATCCGACTTATAATAATCCAGGTTGGACGGTATTTGAACAAACCTCTGATACTAGAGTTAATCGCTATACCTTTTCAGGAGATATAGACATCAATCCAACTAGTACGACAACTATCAAGCTAAGAGGTGGTGTGGATGGATATGATGATAATCGAGTTTACTTTTTCCCAATTAGTTCTGCTTCCAGAGTTTCTGGGGTGTTAGAAGAAGAGTCTTTAGGTCGTTTAGAAACTAATTTTGATGCGATTATTAGAAATAATTTTCAGATAAATGCTGATGTTTCTTTTCAAGCAACCGTCGGTTGGAATTATAATGATAGACGATTTAAGCGAACTTCCGCGCAAATTACAGGTTTTGGGGCTAATGTACGAAAGCCTACCTCAGATTTGAATGCCGCGGCAGAGGCTTCTCAATATGAGAATTCAAGATCAAATATTCGTTCAAATAGAGGGTATGCTGTTTTAAATTTTGATTTATTTAATAGATTATATGTAAATCTAACAGGGTCTTTAGAAGCGTCTTCTACTGTTAGAGGACAATTTTTCTACCCTTCCGCAGATGTAGCTTATCAATTAATTACCCCTTCTAATGCTGTTGGAATTTTAGATTTTGTTAAAATAAGAGCTTCTTACGGTCAAGTAGGTATCCAAGCACCTGCTCACAGATGGGAAACTTTAGCTGAAGGTGGATTCTCTTATAGTTCCTATTCTGACCCATTACAAATTGCTTTATTTGGTGGTGGATTCCGTTTGGATGATGACAAAGGTAATCCTGATTTAGAACCTGAAATCAAGACAGAATTCGAAATTGGTACTGATTTGAGAATGTTTGACGAGAAACTGAGTTTAGGAATGACTTATTACCAAAATGAGATTACCGGAATGATTATTCAGGTGGATTTGAGTCCTTCCTCAGGTTTTGATACCCAAACCTTGAATGCGGCCAAAATGGAAAATAAGGGATTTGAATTAGAAGGAGATTATTCTATTTACAAAAAGGGAGATTTTGATATTGGCGCATTTCTTAACTGGGGTTTTAATAGAAATAAAGTATTGGATTTAAGAGGTACGGAAACGATTAACTTAACACCAGGTGCATCTGTAAGTTCTCGGGCTATCGTTGGTGAACCTTTAGGTATTCTTTATGGTACTTCAAGTCAAGTGGATGATGCAGGTAATTTTATTTTAAATGAAGATGGATTCCCTCAATTAACGGCTAGACCTGTTCCTTTAGGTGACCCTAATCCAGACTGGAGAGGTGGTTTAGGATTAAGAGTTAAGTGGAAAGGTTTGTTTGCCAATGCTTTAATCGAGCACTCTCAAGGTGGTGTTTTCTCTCCTAGAACACTTTGGGTATTAAGAAGATTCGGTACGACTAACGAAACGGCTAATCGAATTACTTTAGACCGAGATTTAGTGAATTATGCAGGAAATACTATTGCTGCTGGAACAACTGTTAGAGGTAATATCGAAAACTTCGGTGGCGGAGATGTCTTATTAGATGAAAGCTGGTACAGAACTGGTATCGGTGGTGGTTTTGGAGATAATCAAGCTTATAATTTCTCTATTTTTGATGCGACTTTTACTAGATTCAAGGAATTAAGTCTTGGCTACGTATTTAATGGTCAAAAATTAAGAGATGCAACTAAACTAGGTTCTGTTACGGTAACTTTCACTGGTAGAAATTTATTCTTATTGGATGATATTCCTGGGGTTGACCCTGAAATTAACCAATTTGGTGTAAGTAATGGTTTTGGTTTGGATTATTTCACGAATCCAAGTACAAAATCCTTTTTATTCTCTGTGAGAATTTCTTATTAAAGTACAGGCAAATTCATTCGACGGGTACAGATAAATTTATTACTTGAAATTGATGGATATTTAAAAACAAAATATTAATCAATTTAGCAGTAAATCTTTGATATGCAAGAGGCTTCTTCCCCGCTGGCGGGGACTGAGGGGTGGAATTTCACTAAGAGTGCAACATTTTCCACCCTCCGACTCTTTTGGCGCTGCTTTTTTGCTACTAGCAAAAGCCTCCCAGAGCGGGAGAGAATATCCTGCAAATTCAAAACATATTGCAAAATGAACTAAAATTTTACTATAAAAAATCATTAGTTTTTTATCTGTACAGGTCAAATTCATTCGCCTCTATGACATCAAGATTTCATTATTTAGCCTCGGCGAGTGAATTCGTTGATACTTAAAATTTATAAAATGAAAAATATTCTTAAAAATATATTTCTCGTGATGCTTATTTCTCTAGTCTCTTGTGAGAGTTTAGTGGAAGACATCAACTTGAATCCAAATAATATCGCAGTAGATGAAGTAGCAGCTACTTCCTTTTTAACGGGTATCCTTTTAGCCAATACCTCTGAACATGTATCACATGTAAATCGAATTTCTGGTTTATGGAGTGGCCAATTAGTTGGTTATACTTCACTGTATTCGAATATTTATGGATATAATATCTCAACTGCCGAGTCGGTTGACCCTTGGTCTAGAGTCTATATCGCCATTATTCCTAATGCACGTCATATTCAAGCGGCTGCACCGGATGATGCCCTTTTACATGGAATTACCAAAACAGTAGAAGCAATGGCTGTAAGTACAGCAGCTTCTCTTTTTGGAGATATTCCATATTCGCAAGTTAATTCAGATGTAGAAGACCCTGCTTTTGAAAGCCAAGTAAGTGTGCTGAATGCCACCTTATCTTTATTAGATGAAGCAATTAGTGATTTGAATAGTGCTTCTTCTAGGTCTTTATCGGAAGATATTTATTTCGAAGGGGATGCAGATAAGTGGAAAGCAGCGGCTAATACCGTGAAAGCTAGAATCCATATGTGGATGAGAGATTACCCTGCGGCATACGCTGCTGCTCAAAGTGGTATTGCTTCTGCTGAAGGTAATTTACAACATATCCCAAGAGGAGATGCTGCGGTTAATTCAGGAGATAAAAACCTATTTTTCACACCTATTGCTGGTTCTAGAGCAGGTGATATCGGTTCAAGAGATAGCTACATGATGGGGATGTTAGATGCTAGTTCTGATACTTATAGAGGAAATGCTAAAACAGATGAAGCTGCTAGATTAGGCTATTATACCATTTTGGAATCTTCTGCTGGTGAAAACTTAGGTTTTGCCAATCAATTTGAACCTCAAGACATTGTGTCTTTCCAAGAAAATCATTTAATTTTAGCAGAAGCTGGCGCAAGAACGGCTGGCTTCAATACGGGACTTCAACATCTTAATGAGTATAGAGCCTACTTAAATGCAGGTGGTGATGTCAATGCCAATTTCCAAGATATGGCTCATGTCTACATGGACTATGAATCCGCTGATTTTGAAGCTGGCGGTATGGAAAATACAGACAATGCCAGCGTAGATAAAGCCTTATTAAGAGAAATTATTGAGGAGCGGTATATCTCTGGTTTTGGTATGTTTATGCCTTTTGATGATGCTAGAAGATTGCGAAAAGGAGAAAGTGACTTAATTGTACCTTTCCCGCTAAATACAGCTTCCGCATCTGCTTATCCAGAGCGTTTCCCATATTCTGATGATGAATTGAATACCAACGGTAATGCGCCTAGCGATGACCCTGGTATTTTCATGAAAACGGAAGTTAATCAGTAGCTTTATTCGGTTCACGGTCGACAGTATATAGTTCATGGTTGACCTTTAGAAAACTTTTCGAATAAAACTTAATAGTATAATTAGGACGAACGAAAAGTCAAAATCGTAATATATAAACCTTTGAAAAATTGGTAGTCGATGTTTGAAGATTGCATCTATAGCCGTCAGGCTAAGGGATTATTGACCGAAAAGCAGGAGATACTTTGAAAGTATTTCCTGCTAGGGGAGCCTAGAAAGCGATACTTTAAAAGTATCTCTTTCTTTAGCCTGACAGCTACGGATTGCATCTTCAAACAAAGCCCAGATTTATTTATACATGACTTGGGCTAGGGAGTGGAATCCATATATGCAGGAAACTATTACTAAAGAATATACTCGATTAGCAGAAAAATTAAACGCTCGTATTGTCCCTGTTGGTCCTGCATGGGAACGAGCTAGACAATTGCGACCGGGTTTTCCCTTGTATGAGGAGGACCGTAGCCACCCTTCTGCTTTGGGTACTTACTTGACTGCATGTGTATTCTATGGCATCTTTACGAATCAATCCCCTGTTGGTCTTCCTCAACGATTAACTGCTTTTGATAAAGACGGAGAAAAAATTTACTTGACTATACAGTCAAAAGAAAATGCTCTTTTTTGTCAAAAGGTGGCGGAAGAAATCATTAATGAGTTGATTGATTAATTGATTAATTGATTAAATCATCGTTCCTTAGATAAAAATCACTATCATGAAATCCAAAAAAGAATTAAAAGCTGCTTACAAAGAATTGAAGTTTCCAATGGGCGTTTTTCAAATAAAAAATAAAACCAACGGCAAACTATTTATCGATAGTAGTTTAAATATGCCCGCTAAGTGGAATAGACATCAAGCACAATTAAAATTTGGTAGTCATAGAAATAAAGCGCTACAAAAAGAATGGAATCATTTTGGTGCAAATGCCTTTGAATATGCTATTTTAGAGGAAATCCCATTTGAAGATGCCACAGTCGATTATGGTCAAGAAGTCGAAATTTTAGAAGAAATATTTTTAGAAAAATTGCAGCCTTATGGTGGAAATGGGTACAATACAAGCAAATCTAAGAGGCCTAGGAAATAGGAAAAGAATCTTAAAAGACCTTTTCCGTTGCTCCTAGGTCTGCTTATATTAAGAGAGAAATTAAACTTATCCTTAGTGTTTCATAGTATTGGAAAGTTTGTAATTCGCCCCCTCTTAGAAATTCGCCTCCTCTTAGAAATGTATATGGTTATAGTAATTTTAGTTAATTGGGGCTCACCTGTCAATTCTACTAATTTTTTTTGGGGTTTCTGTTTACTTAACTAGGACATGCTAACTTGTTTAATCGCTTTTAAAATCCCTTCATCTGTTGGCTACCAATGCTTTTTTGCCTTTCATAAATAGTATGCTCTATTACAAAACTATTGATAACAGACTTATTCCTAAAAATTCATAAAAAAGTCAACATGTCTTATTTAGTAAAACTTTTAAAAGAACTAATGAATAAATTTATTCGCTACTCATTAGTTTTTTCACTAAATCAACTATGTCTTTTGGGGTATTAAAAGAAGGCTCAATATGTCGGTGCAAAGAAAAATTCCTATTTAAAGCGTGCATGAGCCTTTGTTCTAAATCAATTAGATACCCAATAATAACAAAGTCATTATTAAGCTTTTCTAAGGTCATATCCCAGTTAAACTCATCAGGAAGAATACCAAAATGTTTAATAAGAATATTTTTGACTAATAAGGCAATTTGTTGCTCACTCAAGACAATCATTTATTTATAATCCGTTGTGACAAAGGTATTTATAAGATAGGAATTATAGTTTCACTATTGTAACAATATATAAATGCAGGTAACAAAGCGTATTCATTTTCTAATTTCTGAGGGGGCTTTATTATATTTTTGCTTAAAAAGCATGGAAAAGTTGCTTGCGGAAGTAAAACCAGTTTGGTAAGCTATTTCTGATACATTCAGCTCTTTTTTCAATAATAAATCATAGGCAATATCTAACCGAACAGATTTTATAAACTCGCTGGTAGATTGGTTCGATAGGGATTTTAACTTACGATGCAGTTGCATGCGGCTGATACGAAAATGTTTCCCAATTATTTCTCCATTTAATTTATCATTTAAATTTTCTTGGATGAATTTTTTAAGGTTGGTAATAAAAATATCTTCACTTTCAAACTCAATTATTTTGGAAGTTGGGGGATTCAAATACCTAGCTGCTCGATATCGATTTTGTAACACCTTCCGAATTTCAATCAATTTTTGGGTACGCACGACTAACTCTTCGGGATTGAATGGTTTTGTTAGGTAAGCATCTGCACCTCTTTCTAAACCTTTTATTTTATTTTCTAAGGCTGCTTTAGCGGTAAGCAAAATTATTGGAATATGAGATGTTGCTATATTGTTGCGAATGGTTGCTGTTAACTCAAATCCATCCTTTTTAGGCATCATCACATCTGAGATAATTAAATCTGGCATCAGGGTTAATGCTTTTTGAATGCCATCTTCCCCATTAACTCCTTCAGAAATCCTATATATGGTTGTATCTATGCAAGAGCGAATAAAGGCCCTCATCTCTTTATTATCTTCTACGATTAGTAAATGGAGTTTTTCCTTATTTTCGGTTGCTTTTGAAAAATTAGATTCAATTGATAAGTTGGTTGCGATTATTTCTTTTTTGTGGGTTGAATTAGAATTAGTCCAGTCTAATGAATCTATTAATTGAGTATTATTTCCATTTGAAATAGACAAGACAGGAAGATATATTTCAAAAGTGGTCCCTTTACCAACACGACTAGTTAACCATATTTCTCCACCTTGTAATTCGACCAACTCTTTTACCAAAGATAGCCCTATTCCTGTACCTTCTTGGTTTCGAGTAGAAGAATCGTCAACTTGATAAAATCTATTAAAAATTGACTGTTGTTCCTCCTTTGAAATTCCTTTCCCATTATCTCTTACATTGAGTACAACCCACTCTTGGTTCTTTTTAAATCCTTTCGATAAACTGAATTG
The DNA here is from genome assembly GCA_938010785.1 of uncultured Saprospiraceae bacterium. GTDB lineage: Bacteria > Bacteroidota > Bacteroidia > Chitinophagales > Saprospiraceae > JAFMDF01. The sequence goes on along the minus strand of CALLVC010000221.1, from coordinate 4,926 downwards.
AATAATTCCACCTTTAGGCGTAAATTTAATAGCATTCGATAATAAATTATAAATCACCTTTTCCAACTTTCTTTTATCAAAGTTGGTTTTCCATTCCCCTTTTTTTGAGAAAAAGACCAATTCAATATGCTTCTCCGTTGCTAAATAATGAAAACCCTCAACTAATTCTTGAGCAAAGAGGATAATATCCCCTCTGTTTACTTCCACTTTCATTTTGCCGCTTTCCAGTTTAGAAATATCCAATAACTGGTTGATTAACTGAAGCAAGCTTTGGGCATTATTTAAGACACTAGCTAACCGAATTGGCGGGATGTCCTCTTTTGCTTTTATCAATTGCCGCAATGGGCCAATGATTAAAGTGAGTGGTGTCCGAAACTCATGAGTGATATTGGAAAAAAAACGGGTTTTCGCCTTATCCAATTGCTTTAATTCTTCCGCCTGTACTGTTATCGTCTCTTTATCTTTTTCAATTTGTAGTGTCCGCTGTTTCACTTCAGTTTCTAATTGCCTTCTATCTTTTTCAAGTTGCTTAAATCGCCATTTAAAAAAGCTAATAATGCTGCCAATACAAGCTAATACAGCCAATAAAATAAACCACCATTGTAAATAAAAAGGAGTCGCCACCGTAATGGGAATATTCAACTCCTTACTAGACCAATTACCTAAAGCATTTCTAGCTTTTACCTTTAAAGTGTGTTGCCCATAGGGTAATTTCACTATGAAGATTTTATTATCTGCTGTATAAACCCATTGGTCCTGATGGCCTTCTATTTGATAGGCGAATTGGTTTTCTGTTGACTTAATAAAATCTAGCAAAGTCAATTCTATTTCTAAATTTCTATCACCTGGATTTAGTTCAATTTTATTGGTATGTAAAAATTCATCCGTTTTTTCTGTGTACGTTTTTTCATCCGCTTCTACCACTTTTACATTAGTTATTTGAAGCGTACTCTTTGATTTTTCTGATACCTTAATATCTTTTGGATGAAAGGTGGTAATTCCATTTAAGCCTCCAAAAAATAAAGTACCATCTTTAGCTTTATGATGTGCAAACGTATTAAACTCTTCGTGTGCTATACCATTTTCAGGTAAAAATACCCTTGTACTCAATGTTTTTTTGTCAAAACACATTAACCCATAATCACTCGGCAACCATAAATTTTCAAAATCATCTTCATATACTGCGTAAATAGTATTATTGGATAAGCCATTCTCCTTTCGGTATTGTTTAAAGGTATTTTTGGCTATATTCCAGGCGATAAGTCCATCTCCTTTAGTGGCTAACCAAAAAATGCCCTCTTTATCCTCGTGAAGATGATTTAGATTATCAAAGGGTAAGCCTACAAAAGTATTAATGTGCTTTAGAACAACTTCATTTTTTGAATCCATCAACAACAGACCTTTATCGGTAACCACCCATATTCCCTTCGAATTATAATGAAAATGTCTTACTTCTATAGCTTCTTGCTCCAATGATTTTGTAAGCGGAATAGGAATAACCTGCTGCGTACTTTTATCAAAATAAGAAAGACCTTTACTCGTTCCTATCCATAATTTTTTGGAAATAGGATTTTCAAAAGGTAAATACAACGAAGGAACATTATCGAAGGCGTATTCGGTAAATTCCTTTCTTTTTGATTCGTACCTTAACAAGCTATGACCTGAATTCCCTATCCATAATTGTCCATCACTATCTTTTTGAAAACCCATTGCAGGATGCCCATTAAGCTGGAGTTCCTGCTCTTCATTTGTTGATAAGTTCAATCTATTACTTCTCAAATAACCACCAACCCAAAGTTGTTGTAAGGTATCCAAATAAATTCCTCTAATGCTGTTGTTAGGTTCTATTAGACTAAAGGGATTTTTCTTTTTAATGATTTTTAAAAGGCCATTTTCTGTGCTTATCCATAAGATATTTTGTCGGTCCAAATATGCAGTTTGATATTTCAAATTACCTTGACCAAAACCTTTCTTCTCAAAATTGTCATATTGAAAAAGGACTTCTCCTGTATAATTTTGAATGACTATCTTTCCATTTTTATAAAAATATTGATGGTCTTTTGTAGCATAAACGAGTCCAGCAGAATTAGGTTGAGGGTAATCCAAGGCACAATAAGGAACAAATTTAGTCCCTTCTAATTCCCAATAAGCAAACCGCTTACCTTCCTGAATTACCTCTACTATCACACTTGGCGTTCGCTGTACTATTCTTTTAGGATAAATAATCTTTTCCTCCTTGGAATCAAAAGAAAAATTTTCAATTACCTTTTGATTAACAACTTTTTTAAGTTCTGTGCCCTGTATCACCCAATAAGCATCATCAGCTTGTGCTTGCCCCTTAAAAAAATAGTCTACTGATTTTTTCGATTGGTAAATTTCTTCAAATCCGTTCTTATATTTATAGATTTTCCCTTGACGAGTGGCAATAAACCATTCGTTATTATTGACTATGGAACGATTTAAACTTGCTATGTCATCTTTTTTAAACAGATTATTGGAATAGGCTTCGATAGTATATATGCTATCTTTTTCTGTATCAATAACCCCACTATTCTTAAATTTAGCTGCGCTTTTCCCCATAACAACAAACCATATATTATTATTTTCATCAACTGCTAAATGGGTACTATTGACTTCTGAAATTTTTAAATCTCTAGCGTGGTAAGTTTTGAAATTATTCCCATCATATCTGCTTATTTTCCCTGGTGAACTAATCCAAATAAATCCATCTTTATCTTGTACAATGTCAAATACAAATCGACTCGGCAACCCCTCTTTAATGCCTATCTTTTGTACCTCAAACAGGTCTTTTTGCCCATAAATAGAAGGAAAGGTTATAAATGATATTAATAAGACTATGATGTATTTATTCACGGAGGTAATTTATATTGTTTTTATAAGCATTTTCTGACAAAGCAGCTAAGTGTTCATCATTAGAAAATCTATGATTTCTATAGTTTTAATGGACCTAAAAAGAGGGCTGCAATTGGTTAGGAAAGATTAAATTCTTTAATCGGTTAGGTGATTTGATATACGAGTGTAGTTTGATTTCGTCTAAACTATTTCAAACATCGCTAAATTATGAAACAAGTTGGTTATTTAAAATTTTATACCCATAAATTTTTAAATTTCAGTTTAATAACCTTAATAAAACTTACCTTTGCTCCCTTTCGGAACGATATCGTTAAAAAATGTGTTCCGTCATTTTCGACTATTAAAACGCCATTATGCAAAGTATAGCTGTCTTTTGTGGGTCTAGCCCAGGTTTAAATCCAATCTACACGGAAGCTACCAAAAAACTAGGGGAATCTATGGCCGAACAAGGTATCACCTTAGTCTATGGTGCTGGAAATGTAGGCTTAATGGGGGTTGTGGCAGATGCAGTTTTATCCAAAAATGGAAAAGTCATTGGCACCATACCCCAATTTTTGGTAGATAAAGAAGTTGCCCATTATGGTATTTCTGAATTGATTGTCACAGAAACCATGCACGAAAGAAAACAGAAAATGGTAGATGTTGCAGAAGGGGTGATTGTCTTGCCTGGCGGAATTGGCACGCTTGATGAATTTTTTGAAATGTTCACTTGGCAACAATTGGGTCTACACGATAAACCCATCGGCATTCTTAATGTAAATGGGTATTACGACCATATTTTAGCGCATATCAACCACATGGTAAAGGAGGGATTTTTAAAAGATTTTCACGGAGACCGCATTATGGTTGATGAAAATCCTGAACAGCTAATTGCTAAAATGAAAGGACAAAAAATTGAGTATGTGGATAAGTGGTGGGTTACAGGATGAACGACTGTTCCCGCAGGGTGAATGTTCGGGGAACATTCAAAGGAGAGAACCGCAAAGCGGAAGGGAAGGCTAGGACGTACTTTAGGGGCTTGTTCTAGGTCGTGTACCTATACAGAATGAGCAAGCAAAAAATCCTAGAGGACTACTCTTCGAAGTGAACCGTAAAGCCAATAGGACGAGTAAAAATTAAAAGTCCCAAAGGTATGACTTTAATAAAATGTGGCAAAGTGCTTCCAGAACTTCAAGTTCTGGAAGCACTACCCCTCGGCATTAAAATGATACTCCCAAAGTGATTTTTAATGATTATGAACTGCAAGCGGATGGTATGATAAATCGTTCTTATCTTATGGGATTTTTTATAGGTCGTGTTCTTGGATTTTAAACTAACTGCCTACTCGTACTACTAAAACCTACCAAACCTTCTCCGCTTTCCCATCCATCACCCATTGACTCCATTTCTTATTATAGCAATGCACTTTAGTGGTTGGTTTTCCATCTTTGTCAACTACTGGATTTCCTTGGTTGACCCATTCGAAGATACTTCCATAGAGGTTATGGACATTCGTAAATCCTTTTTTTCTAAATTTCTCTCCTATCTTTTCACTTCTATACCCTATCGAGCAATATAATACCACCTTCGCATCTTTTGGAATTTCTTTCAACAAGGATTTGTCAATTTTATTATAGCCAATATACTGAGCGTTTGGAATATGACTAACTTCATACTCCTTTTTTTCTCTAGCATCCAAAATATAAACTTCCTCTGTCGTATTTTTTAATTCCTCCACCCCTATCGTAGGTACCGAAAAACTAATGGTACTGCTAATCTCTTGGTCAAAAGCTGGATTGACAATAGCAGGTCTAACTGCTGGTGCTTGACTACAGGCAACGATGCTGTATAACAAAAACGATAAATACAAAAGTGATTTTTTCATAATATTTTTTTGGTGAATTAGTTTTTTTGTTGAAACATTGCTATTGCTATTAAAATCCTAGAAAGCAAAGTTAAACAGATTTATGATGTAAGATTTTCCAGAACCCCTCCTCCCTGCTAAGCCACCTCCTCCAACTGCTCTGGCCCCGCTCCTACCCAATCAGAAATCCACATTTCTTCTTCGCACAA
>CALLVC010000220.1 GCA_938010785.1 uncultured Saprospiraceae bacterium | reverse complement strand
AAGATTATATATTCAACATCTCTTTAAAGCTATTTTTAGACACCGATGATGCTTTGGATGCTACGCAAGAAGTATTAATTAAAGTAATCACTAATTTAAAAACGTACCAAGGTAAAAGCCAATTTCGAACTTGGTTGTATCGCATCGCCTTCAATCATTTTTTGAATTCGCCACAGCGAAAAATGGAAAAAATGTTGATGAATCAACAGCTGCAAACCATGTCTAAACAAATGGCAGCTACCACACAGGAACCAATCGAAGAATTTGACGAAACGGTCATTGAAGAAGTACGCATATTATGTTCTACTGCCATGCTGATGTGTTTAACGAGGGAGCAACGACTATTGTATGTCATTGGAGATGTTTTTGGAGCGGACCATAGTTTAGGGGCTCAGTTGTTTAATATTTCTAAAGGAAATTATCGAGTAAAATTACATCGAGCAAAAGCTGATTTATTGAGTTATGTTTCTGGAAGATGTGGTTTGGTCGATGCTAAAAATCCTTGCCGCTGTCCTAAAAAAACACGTCAGTTTGTTAAACATGGAATCGTAGATAAAAACAACCTTCAATTTAATAGAGATTTTACACACAAAACCAGAGAAATAGTACATCATCATATTGAAGAAGTCTGCGATGAAGTCCAACTCCATTTAAAAGAACTGTTTCAAGAGAATCCCTTTCAAGTAAAATCAGAAATTGATGACTTGTTAAACAATTTAATTCGATAAAGAATAAGAAAACTAGCGTTGTTTTTTGAACCACAAAAGGGCACAAAGTCCACAAAAGAAAGTCACAAAATTTTTTATTTTTTCTTTAGTGAACTATTGTGCTTTGTGCCTGCCGGCAAAGGCAGGGTTCAAGAAATATAAGTACCGTTACTTCAAAATCATTTTATGTTATCCTTAAAAAGTAAAAAATGAGCAAACAATTCAACATAGATGCACTAAGATTCTCTTTGAAGGGAACTTCTAAAAAATTTGCCACACATTCTGCTATTCGAATGATAAAATTGTCGATGGGGAATATCAGAATCTTAGATACAAAGGAAGGAAAGGAAACTATTTTAATCATTCCAGATGGGCCTAATATCATCGAACATTACTTCTCTTTAATCAAGAAGTTAGAAAAATCCTTTAGAGTCATCATTTTTGATTTACCTGGTTTTGGTTTTTCTACGCATAATGGCAACTATGATTATTCTTTTCAAAAAACAAATCAGTTAATTATAGAATTATTGGATATAGTTCAACTGCCTAAAGTGAATCTTGTTTTCCCTTGCGCTGGTGGATTTTTTGGTTTGGCATTTACCCAAGCTTATCCAGAAAAGGTGAACCACTTAATGCTCATTCAAACCCCGTCTCTTGGTGAAATGAAAAAATGGACTAAAAGAATTGTCCCCAACTACTTAAAAAAGCCATATCTGAGTCAAGTACTCATGCCGTTTGTAGAAAACAAATTCGCAAATAGCTGGTATGATTATGCGCTACCAAAAGGCGTGGATGGGACTACTTATAAATCTGTGGCTTTGAAAGCTATAAAAAATGGAGCTACTTTTTGTTTATGCAGTTTGACACAGGGACTAACGGAAGAAATGGACACAGATTTAAGTATTGATGCTTCGATACCTATGACTTTAGTCTACGGAACAATAGATTTTACGCATAAAGGAACGAACTTTGAAAGCATCTTACAATATCACTCCAAAGCAGATGTAATAGCTTTTGAACAATGCGGTCACTTTCCTGATTTAGAAAAGGAAGATAAATTTGTCCAGTTATTAAAAGAAAAAATAAGTTAGTCTACCTATCTGGAACTACCTCAAAAAATGCTTCCTGACTATTAAAAGCAGAAAAAACGCCTAAAGCATTTTGCACATTAGAAGGCGGTTCATTTAAGTCTCTTGAATCTTGATTTCGGTTTTCATAAAGGGCGGTATATTCTTGATTGATATGATAAACCTTGACGGAATAGGTGTCAAAAGAGACCAAAGCGCCTCCTAAAAAAACAATGGCATCATCTTCTGTAGGTTCTGATACAAACCGAAAACGAGCCAAGGCATCAATCACTTGAGCAGGAAATATTGGGTCAATGGTATCACTGACACTTTCTACCACCATAAAATAAAAATCTTCTTCTGGATTATCCCAAGTAGCTCTAACTGCTGACCCTCTCATAAAAGCCCCAATTACCGCTACAATGGAGTCTCTTCCTGCACTAAATGGTAGTTGCGGTACCTTTAAAGAATCTTGTGATAAACTTAGCCCTCTGGTTGGTGTCGGTACAGTAGTTTCAGCTGTAGCTGTTAGGCCATTATGCTCCACTTCCAATTGGAAAACATCATTGGTTGCTACCGTCACATCGTCATTTGGATAGTGATACAAGCCGTCGCTGCCAGAAGATATTAAGGGATAACGTTGACCATCTTTGATAATGGTGACCGTCGCATCATTAATTGGACTTGAAATGTCTTCTTCACTTGACAAAGGAAAAGTACTTTTAATACGAATATCATCAATCGGTTCACCTGCATAAATAAAGGCTTCAACCACAAATTGATTCTCGGCAACATTATTCAAATTCTCTTCCTCGCAAGAGAAAAAAAGCAGACTTAAGAAGGATAAGTATATTATATATTTATTCATTGCTTTATTTTAGATGTCAGGTTTAAGGTGTCAGGAGTGAGATGCTATCTAACACCTGATTCCTCTTATTAAAACTTAATCTCTGCCGAAATATTAGGAGTCATCCCTAAATATTGTACTTCAGAAATAATAGGAGGGGTATTTGTAAAATCATATTCTCTGTACCAAACGTTTCTACGGTTATAAAAATTGAAAACAGAAATACCATAGTCTACCTCAAATTTACCATATTTGTCCAAGTAATGCGCCGATAAATCCAACCGATGATAAGGCGGCAAACGAGAACCATTTTTAGCACCTACACTGATGTAACTCCCCCTTTCGCCATCTAATAATTCAATCGTGTACTGTCCAGCGGGTTCGGTAAATGGTTTACCCGAGGCATAAACAAAAGTAGCGGCAAATCTAAAATTACCAAATTCATAAGAATGTACGGTCTTAAATTCATGCCGTTGGTCGTGCAGGGCAGAAAATTCAAAACCATTATTGATACTGGGAAAATTATTTCGAACTCTAGCTAAGGTATAAGTCACCCAACCTGTATAAGCGCCTCGCTTCTTTTGCAATAAAAATTCTATCCCTTCTGCAAAGCCACTCCCTAAGAAAAACAACTCGTTTAAATCAATATCATTTCTTTGGAAACGTAGAGAAAATTCGGCCAAATTATCTAAATTTTTGCGATAAGCCTCTACATCAAAAATATACCCATCCGTTTCGTAGGCAGCACCTAAAACAAAATGCTGTGCGCTACTCACTTTCACTAAATCATCATCGGCTAATAGCCAAAAATCTCGGGAACCTTCCGTTACATTTTCATTCACTATTCGATTGACAAATTGGTAATGCTTGCCATAGCCTCCTTTTATTTTGATTTTATCCGTTATATTATATTGAAAAGAAAATCTTGGTGACCAATACACTTCGTCACTCAAATCATAATAAGTGGCTCTAAGTCCTGCATTTATGGATAAATTAGGCGTTGGTTGCCAAGTATCGGATAAATAAACCGCACCATATTTAGCTTTTTGTTGAATATCTAAAATAGTTAAAGTATCGTCTCGTACAAATTCGTAATCTACTTCTGCCAAAGTTCCCAATACACCAAATTCTAATTTATGCTTTGCCGTAACTTGTAATTCATTATCTAATCGGAATGTAAGGTCTCGAACATCATTATCTTCAAAAGTTAGGATATTTTGGTCTAAAACAGTAGAATCACTTTCAATAATTTTAGCCTTAATATTCAAATCTCGATTGTATTCACTAAAATAATTTGAAGACGCTACCATTAAATTAGTGTATAATTTTGGTCCCCATTGTCTAGACCATTTTCCACTAAATCCTTGATTTCCCCAGTCACTAGTTTCATCTATATCTAATCCAACCTCGACTGCCCCACCAAACCGTGGAAAGGTAGCATTATTAAATTCTACTAAATGGTCAGCCCCTGTATAATAAGAGAAAGCTACGACATCTTTATCTGTAGGTGTAAAACTCAACTTACTATTCGCATCGAAGAAATAAAAGTCAGGTTCAATCGTGTTAACTTCTAAGCCTTCAATATCTGGTGGGCGTTCTGTTTGGGTAAATACCCCAAAGATTTTATTGTACAATTCACTTCTTATCAAATCGGTATAGGACCGTCTTCCACTAAAGGACAAAGAGCCTTTTTTGAACAATGGAATTTGTACACTCGCTCGCCCATTTAATAAATTGATTCCAGCACTTCCATGGAATTTATTGGGGTCGCCCGTTTTTCCTGTCAAATCTACCACACTCGACAACCTACCTCCATATTTGGCTGGAAAAGCACCTTTAAAAAGTTGTACATCCTTGACCGCATCCGCATTAAAGGCAGAGAAAAAGCCAAAAAAGTGGTCCACATTGTAGACCGTCATTCCATCCAATAAAACTAAATTTTGGTCAGGAGTCCCTCCCCTAACGTATAAACCAGAAGAACTTTCATTACTTCCACTTACTCCCGGTAATAATTGCAAAGACCGAAAAATATCAACTTCTCCAACGTTGGGCAATAAGGCTAATTGAGCAGGAGAAACTTGGACTTTACTAATTCCTTCTGAAGCATTCATCACTTTAAAGGATTTTCCACTGACGACCACTTCTTCTAATATTACACCCGACGATAATTTTATTTCTAAATCTTTAAT
>CALLVC010000219.1 GCA_938010785.1 uncultured Saprospiraceae bacterium | reverse complement strand
AAGAAAGCCCAGCAATAAAAGGTTTTAGCCTTCATAGTTTTAGTTTTCAAGAGTGGAGTGATTGATAATTTAAAGGTAGGAAATATTTTAGAATTTGGGCTTGTTAACTAGGTATTTAACTGATTGTATGCTGCATTTTTAGGTGGATGAGCATTGATAGCTTAGCAGAAGTATAAAGAAAAGTGAATATCGTTTTGTGAAAAATATGTTAGAAGATGAATTTTTTACATAAAAAAAGGGAATCTAATTAAAGATTCCCTCTGCACTACTATGAAACACTATAATTTTATTTACTAATCCTAATGTTTCTGAAATCGACGTGTTATTGGCGTATTTATTCTATTTTAAATCCTTTTAAAAGGGAGGGGGAGGTGAGTAACCTCCCTTCTACCCCAAAAAAGTAATTAATTCCAAAGTGAATCAATGTAATTCTCTCTATTGTGTAAAGAAGAAAGCAAACTGTTTTCCACCAAGAAGTGCCTATTCGTAACTTGGGGAATTAAGAAGTTATTTCTATAGCGTTCCTAAAAGAGGCTACTGATAGTCTCTTTTAATTTAGTGTAACTCGGACAGCAAAATTTCACAGTATAATAAAAGGGAAATGATACTATCAGGATATGATAATTAGGTTTGGAAGGTATTATTTACTTCGTCCTTACAAGCCCAAAAATAATAGCTAAAAGTAATAGACGCTAAAAAAATAACCCTAGGGGTAATTAATTTTTTTATTTTTGCGCTGAGTTAAAAAATGTTCTTAAAAAATGAGGTGGAATGAAAAATGTGAAGGCTCGAAAAAATTATAATTTTTTGAGACAACCGTTTTGAAATTCCATAAAAGCCACAATTTTGGGCTAAGAACCAGTAAAATATTAATGAAAGAAAAATTAGAAGTAGAGCAGTCGATAACCAATGCACATAAGAAAATTACAGAACTCTTGGCGACTTTGTATCAGCCAACGAATTATCAAGATATAGCGCCACTTATAGAAGAGATAAAGGTTTTACAGAAGTTTTCATTTACAAATAATCGGTTCTATTTATTATGGGACCACCAGAAATTCTTACCATTATATGTGAGTGATAATGTTAGCAGTTTTGGCTATACGCCGAAGGAAATTTATGGTTGGTCTTTATTTCAGACACTAAAAATTATTTATTGGAAGCAAATATATTTGGCATTTAAAATGCATCGGGATGGTACTTATTTTAGAAAGTTGACAAATTATCCTTCTTTAAAAAATCAAGAGACTATCATCTGCGGTGCAAAACTAAAGGACAAATGGGGAAATGTTAGAACCTATTTTGCTAAGCAGAAATTTTTAAGCGAGAATAAACAAGGAGCCCCTACTATTTCTTTTATTGAGGCAGAGGAGATAACACCTATTGTCAAAGGAGAGGTGGGCTGGTGTAGAATGATTGATTACTCTTTTGATATTCCCGTTAAAAGAGTGTTTTTTTCGAGTGGCTCCAAAGACACAGCGAATGAGCTACTCAGTAATCGAGAAATCGATATTTTACAATTGATTATAAAAAATAAGAGTAGTGCTGAAATAGCGAATGAGCTTCATGTCAGTGTGGAAACAGTCAAAAAGCACCGAAAAAATATGATTGCCAGAGTAGGAGCAAAGGATATGACAGCGTTAATATATCTTTGCCAACAGGCTGGGGTGATTTGAATCCCAACTAATTAAACAGTTACAACTTCCTCCACCTCCAATTCCACCAACCCACCCCCAAGCGGAAAATGCAAAAAACACCGAATTTCCTTCCCCGAAAAAGCCTCCTTCAAAGCCATTTTCGACAAAAAGAACCAAGGGGCTAATTTCAAAGCCTTATTTTTCCATTCCTTTTTACCTTTGGCAAAACCACTATTTTGGATAATCACCAAACCTTTATCTGTTTCTAAAATAAGGTCAATAGTCTTTTCAAACAAACGATTTTTATAATGGTAACGGACAGGGTATTTTTTATAAGTTTTAGTAGCATGGAAAGTTTTATCCAAATAAGATAGATAATTTTTGGATTGTAGAATTAAACTCTTGGTATCTAGCATTTCTTCCACCCCATATCGCTCTAAAATTGCTTCTGCCATATCAAAACGGTCTATAGCTGACATAGACAAATCATCTACAGTCATAAATGCTTTGGTTGCTTTGGCAGCATGATACTGACTGCCCTCTTCTTTGAGTGCTAGGGCAGCGGCATATTCTGTTTTGGTGGCTATTTTTGCCAACATTTCTGTTTGAAAGTGTTCTCTCTCAATGTCAATAGGGTAGGTTCGGTGGAGGTCTTTACCATTTCTTTCGGCAATGAAGGTAATTTCCTCATTGGCCAATTCTGTGGTGGTAAAATCTCTAGGATATGGGAAAATAGTAGTATCAAATTTTAAAATCTTCTCCTTCCAAACCCATTGCGAATCATCGGTATGATGGTCTAAGGTTGGGATGGTCTCATCACCTTCGTGCCAAACGCGATTGAGCCATTTTGTGGCATTTTTTCGACCGGGGAAAACTAAATAATCTCTTGCGCGGGTAATCCCTACGTACAAAACCCTTGCCTCTTCTTCCAAGGCTGCTTTTTTAGCAATCGTTTTTACTTCGCTGGCATTAATTCGTTCTTCCAGCAAAGTATTTCTACTTTGGTCGGCGTATGGATTGACCCAATAACGTAACCAACGATTCCCTAAAATATTATCTAAATCGACTTCATCTGTCTCAGGTACAATTTGAACGCCCCAAATCTTATCTCGTAGTTTTCCTTCTAAATCATGGCAAATGACCATCGGCCATTCCAGCCCTTTACTCTTGTGGTAAGTCATCACATTGACGGTATCTCTACCCGCTCCAGAACTTTGGCTATCCAAACCTTCTGCCCCCAAATTATTTAACCATAATAGAAATCCACCAAGCGTTGCAGCCGAATGCAGTCGATTACAATTTTCTTCGTAAGACAAGGCTAGTTGACGCAATTCATCGACATTGCCCAAACGTTGAGGACCGTTGCCCCAACCAGCAATAATTCGCCGCAAATCCAATTCTTCTAACACCAAATTAATGATTTCGGAACTAGATAATTCGGCTCCTTGAATTCTTAAATCATTGAGTTGTTGGATATAATCAGCGTCAGTTCCCCATTGCCAATCGCTTACTTCTCCTTTTTCTAATAATTGTAAAAAATCTAAGCGGTTTTCTACTATATCTTTCAACGGTTTACCCGATGCTAATTTCAAAATCTCTGCAATCGACAAGGCATCATTTCTACTGACAATAAATTTTAAACAAGCCAACACCAATTTCGCTTCCGCAGTTTCTAATAAGCCAGCTCTAGAAATAGCCGCTTTAATACCTGCTCGGTGCAGCGCTTCCGCCATCACTCCACACAAGGCATTGGATTTGCACAAAACGGCAATATCACCAGGTTCAATTAAACGAGGCTCGTCCTCTTCTTTTGGGAAAACAAGTTTGCCAGATTCTAATGTTTTTTTGATAGAAGTAGCGATACAATTTTCCATCCACGGGCGACCGGGCATCCGCTTTTCACCGTCGTAATCCATATGCCAATGCATCAATGGATTACCTAGAAAGGTTAGCATTTCTTGGTCTCTGACCTCTTTCCTTAGTTTTTTTTCTGTTCTTTGTGGAATTAGAGCGACTTGTTCTTCAGGCAAATCACTAAAAGCTTTACAGAAAATGGCATTCGTCGCATTCACTACGCCTGCTCGTGACCGCCAGGAAAAAATTTGAATATCCTCTTTTTTGACCCCACCCGTTTGTTCAATAATTTTCAACATCAAACTAGGGTCGGCACCTCTAAAACCATAAATAGATTGCTTGGGGTCACCTACCCAAATAGAGTGCTTAGCAAACTGAGATAATTTGAAAAATATTTCTAATTGAATGGGGCTGGTATCTTGAAATTCATCGACCATCAACAAGTCTAATTCTTGCTTTAAAACTTCTTGCACCTGAGGATTCGCCAATAATTGCTTGACCTTTAATTCCATGTCGGTGTAGTCAATTAAACCCCGACGTTTTTTATAAGTCTCATATTCTTTAATGGCTTCGATAGCAATATCAAAAACACCATAGATAAATTGCTGAATATCCTCGTGGAAAGTTGGGTCACTATCGTGTTTTAGGGCAATATCTTTGAGGTTTTCGACGGCATCTTTACTTTTTGCCCCTACTTTAGTTTTACTAATTTTGACCCATTCGTGCCATTCCAAAGCGCCCTTTAAGTTGAGTTTTTTGAGCATACCTTTGAAAGTGTCAATTCCTCCTTGAGTAACTTTAGTAGAGTCTTCGTTGGCTTCTAGCTCTGCTATAGTTCGTTCCAATTCCCCTTTTAATTCTGCGGTAATAGCACCACTAGATTTTTTAGAAGGCTTACCCAGAAATTTTTTAAATTCATCGAAAGAAAGTACCTTGCTTTTTTCTAAAACTTCGGTCGAAAAGTCATTTGCTCTAGCAATATCAGTAACTTCTTTTACGGCTTTTCGCCAATCGTAATCTCCCTTTTTATTGAGTCCCAAACGGTTACTAAAATACTCCATTTGTTCCATCCGTTCTTGGGTCAAAACGGTAGATAAAGATTGATTAAACATCAGTTGGTGGTCACCATCAGCAATAATAGCAACTTGTGGAGAGACCCCCGCTTCAAAAGCAAATCGTTTCAATAATTTCACCCCTAAGCCATGAACCGTTCCGATAAGGGCATTGGCAAGTTGGTCCGCCTCATCCGTCAGGTTTTGTTCTAACAATTTGACCCGCACACGTTCTTGTAGTTCTGCCGCCGCTTTATTGGTAAAGGTTGTAGCGATGATGCCACTTGCTCGTACACCTCCTTTAAGCAAAGCCACCATTTCTTCGGTTAGTCGATAGGTTTTGCCACTACCAGCACCAGCAGAAATGATTTTGATATTTTGTAGTTTCTCTTTCTCCATTTATTGAATATTGAGTAGAGAACAGAGACCGCTTTGCTGAGAGAATAGAGACTAGATTTGAGGAATAGCTCATTTATAGTTTCTATTAGCTCAATTTTGTGTAAAGCGGAATGTTCTTCCGTAATTATTTTAAATTTTTATTTTGGAAAACAGAAAAGTAAGTGGGAGGACATTATTGATTACTGATTATTAATTATTTTCTAAGCGTATTGAACACGTGTAATTAGTTAATAATCAATAATTAGTAATCAATAATCAAAATAATTTATGGTGAAGTTATTTTTGTCCGCTCACTTATACTATCCATTTTACGCTATATTAATTTCCTGCCTTTTTGAATGTCAAACATTCATGTTCCTTCACTAACCCGTGGTAGAAATTCATACCACAGATTAGTGAAGGAACACAGATAATTACCACTTTTTATCTGACGTACTAATTATTCTAAATAAACACCAATCAGCTAGTACAAAAGCGCCCACTAAATTAGTATTAAATTTTACACTAGACTACATTGAGCGTTGAGATTTCTATTTTAGCCTAGTAAATTTTTTGTTTTATTTTTTTTGCAAAAATACAATTTTTGTTTATGTTTGTCAGATAAATCAAGAATTAGTTTACACTTTTCTTGATTATTTATCGAAAAACTAAAAATTATGCATCCGATTCTTAGAAACATTTTAGCCGTTGTAGTTGGTTTTATAGTTGGTTCGATTATCAATATGGGCATTATTAATCTGAACATGTCTATGCTACCATTGCCTAAAGGCTTAGATATATTATCAGGTGATGGCATGAAGTTATTGCCACTAAAATATTTTATAGGGCCTTTTTTAGCACATGCGGTAGGTACATTAGTAGGGGCGTATACGACTGCTAGAATAGCTGCTAGTCACCATCAAAAATTATCCTTTTTCATGGGTGGACTCTTTTTAGCCGGTGGGATAGCAGCGGCTAATATGATTCCTGCCCCTACTTGGTTTGTGGTGTTAGATTTAGTAGCTGCTTATATACCAATGGCTTGGTTGGGTGGTAAATTAGCTAATAGGAATTAACAGGAAAATGAACTAGGTTGTTAATTGTCAGTAAGGGTATGTCTAAATTTCCATGATTGAGCGAGAGCGAGGAAATTTTATTTTGTACTAGGGTTCAAAAAAAACGCTAATAGATTTTTACCTTTTTATAGGAAAACACTCAATAGACAGTTAACAACTATTTAAATTTTCAAATAATTTTCCGTTCTTTGGGGTATTAATTTCTTAGTTATTACAAAACGACCATACCCTATTTATCTTTCATCATTTAACATTTACCATTTCTAACTTACCATTCAAAAAATGCCCTTACACCCACTGTTAATTAAAACCGAGCCTTTCACGATTCGTACCTACGAAATAGACAATCGTAAACAGGCGACGGTACCTTCCTTAGTCAAATTGATGCATGAGGCAGCGATGCAAAATGTGATTGATTTAAAACTCTCCGTTTGGGATTTAGAGCCACATCAAATATCATGGGTGCTGATGCGCAAAAATTTGATGATTAATCAGTTACCTAAATTAGGGGAGCAAATAAAAGTCGTCACCCACTGTGCCGGGTTTGAAAAATATTTTACTTATCGAGATTATAAAATACTCAATCAGCAAGATGAAGTACTAGCCTATGCTTCCTCTACTTGGTTATTAATGGATACCGTTAAAAGAAGAATGTCTAGGATTCCAGATTTTATTTTAAATATAGAATGTCCACCAGACGAAGCGTGTCTGCCTCGACCCAAAAATAAATTACCAAAATTTGAAGCGGCCAATTTAGCCAAGACGTTTACGGTAGGCTGGTATGATTTAGATTTTAACCAACATTTGAATAATGTCTTTTATCTACAATGGATTTTGGAAACAGTACCAGATGAGTTGCTCCAAAATGGGCAATTAAGTAGAATCGATATTATCTACAAATTAGAATGTAAGTGGAAAGAGGAAATCGTTTGTGAAACACAAGTTATAGACAAGCAGCATCTATTGCATCGCTTAGTACGGAAATCAGATGGGAAGGAATTAAGTATGGCGGAGACAAGGTGGGGCCTGTAGTGCCAAGCTCTGCTTGGTATAAAAAACGAATATTATATCCGTTGGAAAAATTAAAAGGGTCAGTAGATATTTAAACTGTAAAATTTTTTAGTCCCAATAGCCCATCCACCAAGCAGAGCTTGGCGCTACAGGAGTTAAACATGCTCCACAAACTGCATATCATATAACTCCTTATAATGCCCATCTTCCAATTTCAATAATTCTTCATGTGGGCCTAACTCTTTGATTTGTCCTTTATCTAAGACCATAATATTTGTCGCATGGCGAATGGTCGATAATCGGTGGGCAATGATAATGGACGTTCTTTTTTCAATCAATGTTTCGATAGCATATTGAATAACCGACTCCGTTTCGGGGTCAATGGAAGAAGTGGCTTCATCTAAAATCAAAATATCGGGGTCAAAAACAAGTGCTCGTACAAAAGAGATAAGTTGTCGTTGTCCCATCGAAAGCGTTGCGCCCCGTTCCATTACCTCATAATCATAACCACCAGGTAATTTCATGATAAATTCATGCGCACCAATCATTTTCGCCGCTTCGATGACTTGTTCCCTAGTGATGGTATTATCTCTTAAATTTATATTTTCTAAAACAGAACCAGAGAATAAAAAGACATCTTGCAAAACAACGGCTGTTCTTCGGCGCAAAGCCAATAATTCGTAATCTTTGATATTGACCTCATCAATCAAAATTTTACCTCCATTGATTTCATAAAAGCGATTCAAGATATTGATAATCGTAGTCTTACCAGAACCAGTACTTCCAACAATAGCCAGCGTCTCACCAGCATTGACTTTGAAACTTAGATTTTTCAATACATATTCCTCGTCAATGTAGGCAAAGTCTACATTTTCAAAAGCTAAGTCCCCTTTTAAATTGGTTGGTTGAATAGTGCCCTTATTTTCGATTTGTTGGTCATTATCTAATACCCCAAAAACTCTATCCGCTGCGACCAATCCCATTTGTAGCGTATTAAATTTATCCGCTAACATCCGCATTGGTCGAAACAACATGGACAAGAAAATAGGGAAAGCTATCAATGCACCCAAAGTCACATCCCCACCGATTACTCCTTTTGCACCATACCAAACCATCAATCCTAGAGCAGCGGCAGAGATAATTTCTACCACTGGAAAAAAGACCGCATAATACAAAATAGCATTTAGGTTAGCTTGTGTATATGCTTGATTAATGACTTTAAACTTTTCCATTTCGGATTGCTCTTGATTGAAAATCTGTACAATCCGCATGCCTGTAATGCGCTCTTGCAAATAAGCGTTCATCTTAGAAATCTGTGTTCGCACTACTTGATAGGAAGCTTTTACTTTTTCTTTGAAAATATAAGTGGCGATGATTAAAAAGGGCATGGTTACCAAGCAAACCAAAGTCAGTTTCCAACTGGTATAAAACATAATTGCCAATACGGCAAAAAGGGTTAATAAATCGGCTAAAATAGTAATAACCCCTTGTGAAAAGACGGTGTTGATGGTTTCAATATCGTTAATCGTTCGAGTTGTAGAAGTACCAATAGGCGTTTTATCGAAGTACTTTAGTTTTAAACTAGTAATATGATTAAAAACACTTACCCTTAAGTCTTTAATGACGGATTGACCTAACCAACTGGTGGAATAAATAAAGGCGTACTGCAAGATGACATTTAGCATTAATAAAATGCCAATCAGTACCGCAATCCTAGTCATTCCAGCTACATCGTAATTGAAAATATAATCATCGACCATTACTTTAATGAGGTAGGGGCGAAGCGTCGAAAGAGGAGCTAAAACCACCGCCAAAATACCAGCTGTAGCAAAAATACCTTTATAGGGTTTTGCAAGCGCAATCACTCTAGAAAAAAGCTGGTAATCAAATTTTTGTTGTGGTTGTTGGCTCATATAAAGGATTAGGATTTTTACTTTTTATCGACAGTGCGCAAAAATAAACACTTTTAAGGTGGGATAGTTCCAAATGGATAGAAGATTTAAAATAGTGTCTATTTTCTAGTATAAAAATACTACTTTTGGTGGCCTAATAGATTAAACCATTTTCAATATGAAATTTAATTACTGCCCCACTTGTACCGCACCTTTAGCCATCAACGAAGAAAATTATCTTGGTTGCACGAATAAGGAATGCAATTTTGTGCATTATCAAAATCCAACACCTGTCGTTGGCGCAATAGTAGAACACGAAGATGATACCATTGTATTGGTACAAAATGTAGGCTGGCCTCCAACGTGGTATGCTTTGGTGACAGGTTTTTTAGAAAAGCATGAACATCCAGCAGAAGCGGTCTTAAGAGAGGTGAAAGAAGAGACAGGTTTAGATGCAGAAATAGTTTCTTTTAGAGGACATTATACTTTTGAACGGATGAATCAAATCATTATGATTTATCACGTTAAGGCATCTGGACCGATTAATATTGATAAAGTAGAAATTGCCGATTATAAAATTGTGCCGATTGCGAAGGCAAAGAGTTGGCCACAGGCGACAGGTATTGCTTTGCAAGAGTGGTTAGAGGAGCGTCGAGGGTATTAAATGAATTTAAAACTTAAAATAAGGATTGTACGAAGTACTTGTTACAAGTGATTTTTGACACGGAAGGACACGGATTTTGACGGTTTCTTTGCTTGATTTGTTCTAGGTCATGTTCAAAACATAACTACAGTATACCTTTTCGCAAGAAAACATAATAATTCATAATTTTAAACCGTGTCTTTCCGTGTCAAAAAACAAACTCCGTACAGCCTTAATTACAAATCTAAACTTGTAGAGTATGACTAATCCGCCATATTAGTTTGATAGGTTTGCAAACCTTCTAAATTGCTGTAAAATGCGAGTTCATAAATTAGATAACTGAACACTAAAACATATTCTATCCCAACCATCCACAAGTTTTCGAAATACTCACCATAACTATAATTAATGTAGGTCAAAAAGATAAGCCCTGACCAGAGAATGGGAAATCTAAAACGAGTAAATACACAAAAAACAATAGGCATGGACACATACCAAGGATGCACGGTAGCGGAACTAAATAAGTAACAACAGATAGCAAATAGCATACTTCTGAATAGGGTTTGCCAAATGGGTGGTCGCTCCAAAAGTGTAATGAAAATGATGCCTAAAAAAGCAGTTATGGCTAAAACAGGACCAAGTGTACCAATAATATTGTAGCCTTTTACTTGAAAGCCTATCCATCTAATCGCATAATAGAGACTTCCATTAAATTCAAATTTTTGAAAATATAGATTTAGGCTGTCGCCAAAATTAGAAAAGAAAACCCCGTTGAGTAAGGGTAGGAAAAGCACAATTAGCGTAGCGCCAATAACAGCAAAATAACCAATTATTTTAAGCCAATTGAGCGAAAGCCATTCTTTTAGAGAGATTCGGTTTTTGATTAATGAACTAGTAGATTTTATTACACGAGGAAGTTTTTTATTACTCCAATGTTTTCCCCCGCTGGCGGGGGCTAGGGGGTGGACCCTTTTGGAAATATTTCCTACCCCCAACCCTTTTTGCTCTACTTTTTTGCTGCCAGCAAAAGCCATCTCAGAGCGGGGGGGAAGCCCCGAGCTAATTTCATCATTTTTGCGATTTGGCTGACCTCCAATCCTTGTAGGAATCTTCTTCCCAATCCGCCTTGCGAACAAAGGCAAAAACATCAATGGCAATAATTTAGAAGCGACCGAAAGGGCAAATGCAAACGCAGAAAGTAACCACCATTTTTTGACGACCACCAACCAAATTGCCAATAATAAAAAGAAAATCATGGCGCCTTCAAAGTGAAGATTACCCGTTATTTCAAGAATAATTAATGGGTTCAGCGCATATAAAAGCACATTTTTGGCAGGTAATTTAAAATGTTGAAGTAGTCGAATAATCAAAAAGATACTACCAATTTCAAAAGCAAAAAGAAAACTTTTCATCACCAAACTACTTCCCCAAATACTGTTTGGGAAAACCGAAGTGGCAATAGCAAATAGGAGTTGATTAATGGGCGGATAGATAGTAAAGTAATTAGGAGAATTGAGGAGTTGATATAGTTCGGGAGTCAATCCTGCTACTTGAACATTATTATCGATATAATAGGAAGGTAGGTGGTCAAAAGGATTAATCCCTTGCGTAAGCAGCCGACCGTCCCATATGAAACGGTATAAATCATCGGAAAAATTGGGGATAGTAAAAACGAGCAATAATCTTAGCAGGATGCTTAATCCAACAAAAAAGGCAATCGTTTTTTTAGTAGTGGTGAATTGGTAAATACCTAAATAGAGGAGGAAAAAAATGCTGTATAAAGTAATAAGTTGAGGAAAGTCATGGCGTGCTGTTTGATAGCCTAAACCATAAATTAAAGCTATCAATAAGATTCCAATGCCGAATTTTAATATCCAATCTTTCATAAAATGCAATGCCTACCGTAAACTGCGAACCGTCCTACCGCAAATTCAAATGACGAATAGAGTAGTAAAAAATGGTTCCAAACCCTGCCATTAATAAGATATGATAAGCTAGAAAAGCAGTTTCTTGCATTTGCCAACCTACGATAACCGCAAACAAGAAATAAATTGCTAATAAACCTTCAAAAATAGTAGTCCAAGAGATATTAGATTGAAAATATTTTTGTTTGCGAAAAGTATCTTTAATGCCGTTGATATTAAATTTAGGCGTTCTAACAAATGGAGATTCCTTGCCCCACCAACCTTGAATAACGGCAATGGTATTATGCAAAGAAAGGCCCATAGACAGGGCTAAGAACACAGGGAATAGAAAGACAAATTTGGTGACTTTTCGAAGGTAAGATTCGTCTTTTAATTCTGCCGAAACATTTGCTACATAATAGACCGAAACAACGGCTAATAAGCCAACTAGAAAAATACCAAAATAACGGGTATCAAAACCGATTTCTTGCATAGCGAATAATAGGGGGACACTAAAAACACCAGCAATAAAGACAAAGATAAAAATGGTACTTCCTAACAAATGACCAGTAGCATGAAATTTTTGACCAAATCTCAGGTCAGACTGCCAGATAGTAGGTAGCATTTTCTTAGCAGTCTCCGCTCCGCCTTTCATCCATCTAAACTGTTGAGATTTTAAGCCATTCATTTCGGCAGGTAATTCGGCAGGAGAACCAAATTTTTCTAAGAAAATAATTTCCCAACCTTTTAGTTGTGCTCGATAACTTAAGTCTAAATCTTCCGTCAAGGTATCTGCTTCCCAACCACCTGCACTAGCGATGGTTTCCTTTCGCCACACACCCGCCGTTCCATTAAATTGCAATAAATAATTGCCAGATTTGCGACCTTGTTGTTCAATGGTAAAATGAACGTTTAACTGCATAGCTTGCAATTTGGTCAACATGGAATAATCTTGGTTGATATGCTCCCAACGAGTTTGGACGACCCCAATTTTAGGATTTTGAAAATAAGGAATGGTTTTCAATAAGAAGTCTCTATTCGGTAGGAAATCAGCGTCGAATATAGCGATAAAATCTCCTTTGGCTTTTTTCGTAGCTTCTTTTAATGCGCCTGCTTTATAGCCTGTTCTATCTGTTCTACAAATTTGTTCGATTAGAAACCCTTTGGCTTTATAATAGTCCACTTTTTTCTTAACGATATCTAGGGTTTCATCTGTAGAATCATCAAGAATATGGATTTCAAATTTATCTTTAGGATAGTTAAATTCTGTGACTCGGTCGATTAATCTTTCAATAACATACAATTCATTATAAATGGGTAATTGAATCGTCACAAAAGGTAAATCAGTAGTTTTTACTTCCTTATTAGCTATTGGGGTTAAGTTTAAAGCATGTCCTTTGCGGTATTTGTACAACAGGTGTAGTTGCAGCAAGCAATAGCTTGTTATGTAAAACAATGCTACACAATAAATACCTAAAACAGTATAAGCCAAAATGGACATTTAATTAACAAGTTTTTAGTTATTCAAATCGTTTTTCTATAGTCGGAGAAGTCTATCTTACTCAAAGTAACCACTATTAACATTAAAAGATTTTCTAGGACTAGTTTAAGTGGGCTAAATGTTCTAGAATTGACTATTTGCGACAAAAAATGCTTTTAGCAAAGAGGAGAAACCCCTCAGCCCTATGCCCTTCGCCCTCTGCTACAACAACTTAAAAATAGTCCACAAGATTTTATGCCCTGCCAAAATAGTCCCTTTTAAAGTGCCAGAAACTTTAGAAACACCGATTCTTTTTCGGTAAGTCATCGCCACTTCCGTACATTTTAGTTTATGTTTAGCCGCTTTGACTTGCATTTCCACCGTCCACCCAAAAGTTTTGTCCTGCATATCTATCGCTATCAATTGATTCCATTTAATTGCTCTAAAAGGACCTAAATCGGTAAAGTTATAATTATAAAACAGTCGAATTAAGTTAGTTGCTAGCCAATTACCAAAAATCTGTTGAGGCATCATAGCTCCCGATTCCATATTACCCAAGGCTCTTGACCCAATGACCATATCCATATCTTTCTCAAGAATAGGATCGACTAATTTGGTCATTTCTTCAGGATGGTCAGAGTAATCACCATCCAAGAAAACGATAATATCAGGCTGTTCGTTTAGAGGTTTAGCTTTAATATGAGCGATGCCTTTCAAACAAGCATTCCCGTATCCTTTCAAAGGCTGGTCTACTACAGTCGCACCATTCTGTAAAGCGACAGATTTGGTATTGTCTGTACTAGCGTTATTACAGACAATAACTTCACGGACCAATGCTTTTGGAATATCTTTTAGGACATTACCAATAGAATCTTGTTCGTTATAAGCAGGAATGATGACATCAATAATTGCTGGCATATATTTTTAATAACACAGACTTTAAATAAAATAAGAGCTATTCTTGCAAAATTAGTGTAAAACTAGTTACAATTTTTGTATCAATCGGGACAAAGCAGGTGCTATTTAATAATTACCGTTAATCCTCGATGGATTTATACGTTATAAACTAACTTTGCGTTTATTATCTCGTTGAAACATACTAATACTGTGTAATAAAAAATTCTTATAATACGCCTCGTCCGTACGGCGAGACAAAAATTAAAACAACTTTTGTTACACCGTTCCTAATGAAATAGGATAAGCATACATATATTTAACCATACATGAAAAGAACATTATTTTTTACCCTAATTGCAGCCTTTTATATTTTAGTTTCTTGTAATAAGGAAGAAGATTTTTTATTGGATAGTTCAGCGGAGTTAACTTTTTCGGTAGACACTTTGCGTTTTGATACGGTTTTTACGGAATTAGGCTCAGCGACGCGGATTTTAAAAATTTATAATCCGAATGACCAACCAATTAGCGTTGATAAAATTGCCTTAGAACGTGGCAATGCGTCTGCTTTTAGAATTAATGTAGATGGGATTCCGACGAATGAGGCAAACAATGTTGAGATTGCAGCAAATGATAGTCTCTATATATTCGCAGAAGTGACCGTAGACCCAGACAATCCTTTATCTATCAGTCCATATGTTATAGGTGAGAAATTACTAGTGGAATTGAATGGAGTTGAGCGAACGGTATGCTTAGAAGCATGGGGGCAAAATGCCAATTATATTCCAGACCGATTTAGTTCAGGAGGAGGAGCGTTTATCACTTGTGATATGGGGGAAGTATCTTTTAATGACCCCAAGCCATATGTGATTTATGGTGCTTTATTTGTGGACAGTTGTACCTTAAATATTCCAGCGGGAACAGAAATATATGTCCACGGAGGTATCGTTCGAACAGGAATTTTAGGTGAAGTTTATAATGATGGATATATAATCGCTTTACCAAATGGTCGATTAGCAATAGAAGGAACAGCGGAAGCACCTGTAACGATTCAAGGTGACCGATTAGAGGAATCGTTTCAAGATGTGTCTGGACAATGGGGCGGAATTTGGTTAACGAGAGCTAGTAGAGGGCATAAAATTGAGCATACCATTATTAAAAATGCACGATTCGGTATGATTGTCGATTCTTCGGCAACCTTGATTATTGAAAATTCACAGATACTCAATGCGATAAGTAGTGGGCTCATTGGCTTTCATTCGAGAATAAAAGCGGAGAATTGCCTATTTGCAAGCAACGGTGGAAATGCGGCACAACTGGTTTATGGAGGTAGTTATGACTTTACTTATTGCACTTTGGCAAGTTATGGCGTAGATAATGCGGCTTTATTCATGAGTAATGTTAGATGTACCGATGAGCTGCAATTATGTGCAACTCGGCTAGGGAATGATATGAAAGCACAGTTTAAAAATTCCATTATTTTTGGCTCGAGGTCTGACGAAATAGAGTTTCAAGATTTTGATGATGCGGCCTTTGATTATTCTTTTGAAAATTGCATCGTCAAAGTGGACGATTTGGTAGGTGAAGATGACACGCCAGACTTTTTTGACAATTGCATTCCTTGTCAACCAAGTCAGGGCGAAAGAAATAGTATCTTATTTATAGACCCTAGTGAAGATAATTATAGGTTGGATTCCTTATCCATTGCAGATGGATTTGCAGAGCCACTATTTAATGTAAAAACAGATATTTTAGGCGTAGAGCGGGATGCAAGTGCGCCAGATGCGGGATGTTTTGAACGAATAGAATAAAGGATGAATGAGCGACCCCGCAGGGTGAAAGTCCT
>CALLVC010000218.1 GCA_938010785.1 uncultured Saprospiraceae bacterium | reverse complement strand
AATAGGGCGAACGAAAAGTCGTTTTTATAATATGTAATCGACTGATAAAAGTTAAAAACTGCTAAAATATTGGTTTGAAGATGCAATCTTCAAACATCGACTATCCATTTTTCAAAGGTTTATATATTACGATTTTGACTTTTCGTTCGCCCTATGTCTAAAAATTTATTTAACTGATAATCAATAGTTTGTGGTTCTGCCTATGAAATCAATTATGAGCTTATCGAAATAAGTGAGTAATTTATTTCGACGGCAGGTTCATAAAATGTTGGTTGTCAGAACGATAAAATTTAGACATACTCTAAATACTATTCTATTTCAACCACTACTTATCATTAAGTTTTAAAAGGTAAACTTACCCAAACTCCTTCCCTACCATTTGCCAAACTGTGATAAATAATGCAGCAATGATTGGCCCAATTACAAATCCCGACAAGCCGAACCAACTAATTCCTCCTAAAGTAGATAACAAAATCAAATAATCAGGCATTTTGGTGTCTTGTCCAACCAACCTTGGCCGGAGGATATTGTCAGCTAATCCAATCACTAGGGCACCTACAATCACTATGGCTACAGCTCTACCAATTTCTCCTTGAAAAAACAAAATAATCGCCGCAGGTAACCAAATAATAGTACTTCCTATCGGTAAAAGGGATAAAAATATCATTACTACACCCCACAGCATGGCAGCAGGAATGCCCACCGCCCAGAATAGAATTCCGCCTATGACGCCTTGCAAAGTAGCGACCAACAGGCTTCCTTTTACAGTAGCTCTTGCCACACTTTCGAATCGCCGAAACAAGGCTCTTTCTTTTTCATCTCCTATCGGCAAGACTCTTATAATACTTTCAATTAATTGTTCTCCATCTCGTAACAAAAAGAATAGCACATAAAGCATTACGGCAAATTGCAAAAAGAAATTAAAAAAGTTTTGTGTAAATGTAAGTGCTTGACTAGCAGCCATTTGAGAACCATTCGTAATCAAATCATTCAGACCTTCCTTAGCCTTATCTAAATCTAAACCATAGCTTTCAAGTATTCCTAAGTTCATTGGAATGCTTACTCTAATTTCATCTATGGTACCTTTCAAATCTATTTCACCAGAATTAACTTTTTCATAATAAAAGAGGCTTTCAGACACTAAAGATGAGCCAATAAAAAGGATAGGTAGAATGACTATTAAAATTATAAATAGCAAGGTTAAAGCAGCCGCTAAATTTTCTTTGCCCTTTAGTCTTATTTTTAATCTATCAAAAGTGTTATGAAACAAAATAGTCAGGATGATTGCCCAGAAAATACCCATCATAAAATCTCCTATCAAACCGACAAATGCACCCGTAACAAGAATGACGAGTACCAAAAAGAAAATATGTGGAAAATTTTTCTGCATAAAAATCTATTTTTAAAGGCAATAAAACTTACTTGATTTTATAGGGTTTTCTTATAAAAATGCTTAACAAGACGTTCCTAACAAATTTTGCTGGGACTCTGCCTGTCCCGAATTTATTTCGGGAATGTCCAAGTAAATCAACATTTGCTGGGATGTTCCATTTTTATAAGAAAGCCCTTCTTGATTTTATAGTTTTTTTTTAATTTTAACAACAATGATACTTATATTTTTGAATACAAAACTAAATTTTCGACAAAAGTATAGTTTCAATAGTCAAAATTATTACATAACAAAAACAAAAAATATAAGTGCATTTCCTATATTGCATCCGATTCAGCATTAATAATGTTTTATTATAAAAAATTCAACAGATATGGAAGCCTTTTTAAATTTCTTTGAAACAATGCCAAGTTGGCAAAAATTCATGTGGGTAATCATTTGTATCTCTGCCAATTGGGTCGTAGAATTAGGTTTACCCTTAATGAATTTTAATTATGAAAAATGGAAACATGCTGGTGTAAATTTTGTCTTTTTAGCAAGTGACTTAATCATAAATGTAATTTTCGGAGCATTAACAGTAGGGATTTTTGTTTGGATTTCAGCCAATCAATTTGGCCTATTAAATATGATTGACTTACCAATTTGGGCAGAATTATTGATTGCAGTGGCTGTTTTAGATTTAATGGCTCAATATACTGTTCACTACCTGTTACATAAAGTAAACTGGATGTGGAGATTTCATACGGTGCATCATAGTGATACCCAAGTAGATGTAACCTCAGCAACAAGGCATCATCCAATTGACTATATGTTTAGAGAAGTCTTTGCCTTGATTGCCATTTTCCTATTTGGTATTCCATTAGCTTTCTACCTATTCTATAGAATTATTACGGTCTTTTTTGCGTATTTCACTCATGCAAATATCAATATGCCTCCAACTTTAGATAGAATTTTGGGTTATGTTTTTGTGACACCAAATATGCATAAATTTCATCATCATAGAGAATTGCCTTGGACAGATACAAATTTCGGTAATATTTTTTCCATCTGGGACAGAGCATTTGGAACTTTGACTTATGATGACCCATCAAAAGTGGTATACGGATTAGACATTGTAGATGAATCTAGAGACCAAGACATTATGTATCAATTCAAATTACCTTTTGATAAATCCGTTAAATACAAATCTTAAGTTTCTACAGACAGTATCAGAGCTACGCTCTTTTGGTTTTAGGGGCATCGCCCCGTCTCTGTCTGTAGATTAACACCATTTTTAGTGGTCTTTAAAAGGAGCATCGCTCCGTCACCGTCTGTTTTTACATTAACCCATCTGTGTCGGTATCGTAGCACTCCAAGTGCTGGCAGTACTTTATCTACCTTTTAGCTTGAAATAACTAATAAAAAAACGCACTTTATTTAATTAATTCCAATTATTACACATAAAATCACACGACTACCCAACCCTATTCTAAAAAACGCTGTCTATCCATTTGAATCATAAAATTTTCACAAATGATAAATGCTATTTTAAGAAATTTGATTTTACTATTGGCTTTGCTAATTAGCAGCCAATTAATGGGTCAAAGTAATGATAAATTTGTCAGAACCGATGTTGTGTACTTAAAGAATGGAAGTATTTTTCGAGGTCAAATCGCAGCATATGATCAACAAGAACTTCGATTGCGCTTAGATGAAAATCAAGTAGTGGTATTCGATGCAAAAAATATCAAAAAGATTATCCAAATAGCTAATGAATCAGAAAAAACAGAAAAGGAAATTGAACAGAAAAAATCCTATGCGTTTAAAGAACATGGACTCTATTTTCATTCATCCTTAGGCTATATTGGAGGAAATAATTTATGGGGCACTTATATTGATGCTTTTAATGTGCACACCCAAGTAGGTTACCAATTTAATCGCCTCATTGGAGCTGGGATTGGGGCTGGCGTGGACTTTTATAATATAGGATTAGGAAGTATTATTCCAATTTACGGAACAGCAAGAGGGTATTTGAAAAAAAGCAATGTGAGTCCATTTTATCAATTAGCAGCAGGGTTTGGAATCCCTATAAAAAACGAAAATAACGCCTTCACAGATAGCAAAGGTGGATATTATTTAGCCCCAGAATTGGGTTTTAGATTTGGTGCGTCCGACGAAGCAAATATGACCCTCGGCATAGGACTAACTTGGCAAAAAGCAACTTATATAACGACTTTTGGGGATACCGTTACTAGGAATGAAGACAACTATACTTTTAGAAGATTTAACCTTAAAATTGGTGTATTATTTTAGGAAGAAAACCAACATATAGTGAAGAAGAATTGGTCAAGGGCTGTGTAGCGAACAACCGTACTTATCAAGAGGAATTATATCGGAAATATTACCCCGTTATGATAGGTATGTGTATGCGATATACTCAAGACCGAAATTTGGCCATGGAAATTGTAAACACTGGATTTCTTAGAGTATTCAAGAAATTAGATACTTTCAAATTTGCAGGTTCTTTAGAAGGTTGGATTAGAAAAATAGTATACCATAGTTTAGCAGACCACTTCAAAAAAAAATCGAGTAATATTCACTTTTTAGAAATAGAAAAAGGAGATAAACCTAAAGAAAATTATGTTTTAGAGGGGCTTTATGCAGAAGATATTTTAAAATCCATTGACCGATTACCCGCAGCTACTCGCAGCGTATTTATACTTTACGCAATCGAAGGCTACAAACATCATGAGATTGCCACGGAATTGGGTATTAGCACAGGAACCTCCAAATGGCATTTATCTGAAGCTAGAAAAAAATTAAAGAATTTCCTTTTTGAGGATGGAATTATCGCAGAAAATGGATAAAGAAAAGCAAGATATAGACACACAATTTATTGACCAAAGCTGGCAGAATATGTCTGAACTTTTGGATAAGGAAATGCC
>CALLVC010000217.1 GCA_938010785.1 uncultured Saprospiraceae bacterium | reverse complement strand
TCTCTATATTGTCAGCGTTTTATAAGAAAATTGAAAATAGACTAGAGCGATGGAATTTTGAAAATAGAGTTAAAATTAATTTTGATACGGACTATAAAGTATTTGATATAGTTATTTCAATAAAAAGTAGAAAAAGTTATGGAAAAGGGAAAAGAGCAATTGCCTATACTGCTTGTTTACTAGGTTTATTAGATTACTGTTTGGCACAGGAAAAGAATTTTTCTAATTTACTTATTATTGATTCTCCCTTAACTACTTTTAAAGGAAAAAAAGAAATCCCTTCAAATATTCAAGGGAAATTAGAATTTAAGGATAAGGTAAAAACTTTGTTTTTTAATGACTTAGCAAATACGCCTAAAAATTGTCAAGTTATTATTTTAGACAATGAATTACCTCCGAAAAATTTATTTGATAAACTTAATACACAAATATTTACTGATGACTTAAATGAAGGCAGGCAAGGTTTTTTCCCTAAGTAAAATAGGTAATCCTATGATTTTTTTTCTAAAATCACCCCTAACTAATTGGGCTGCTACAAGAAATAAAAACCTATTTTGTTATACAAATGTGCGAAAATGGGAATCCGTTATATAGTATTATAGAGGATTCTCAAAAATGCACTCAAAAATGCACTAAAAATCATAATATTACTTTTATTTTTAGTCAATCAAACATTAAATTGGAATTTTACTAATACTCAACAAAATAAGCATGAACTTTTTAAAAACGCTCTTTACTTTAATTTTCCTATTTAATTTCTCTTCATTATTCGCCCAAATATCACCTTATCAGCAAAATATTATAACACCCGATTACAAGCCTTTTGAATACAATACTCAATTAGCTACCCAAGTCTTAGCTCAAAAACAATTTAATTTTCATTTACAAGAAGCACGGAATTATGCTGATTTTTGTTTATTAGAACCTGAATTGACAAAAAAAAAGAGTCCTTGTATTTTAAATGTTGCTGATTTAGAACATAGTAGTTGGTTAATGGCAGCAGGAAGCTTTTTATACAAAGGTAAGGGGTATTCTTCTATCTTTTTGAAAGGTAACAATAAAACATATTACTTTCATTATATTCCTCCTAAACTGCTGAGAATGTGGGAAAATAGTAGTAGTCCGGGTCAATTCTATCATAATATAATAAAACCAAAATATTCATTGTCAAATTATATTAAATATTCCCCATAAGTGCTTATTCCGAAGTGTTTGACCCCCTCATTCCGCGGGTTTGACCCCCATGTGGATAACTTACGATTTCAAAAGTGTTAAGATAGATGTTTTGAACGAGTTCTTAAACTATTTCCAGTTAATTCTATACGATGTGCTTTAGGAATGATACGGTCAAGGATAGCATCCGCAATAGTAGGCTCGTCAAAATACTCATGCCACTTGGCAACAGGTAATTGAGAACAAATCATAGTAGCCGCATTTTCATATCTATCTTCTAATATTTGGAGCAGTATCAACTTGACAGCGTGAGAGATAGGTTGAAGTCCAAAATCATCTAAGATAATGAGCTTAGCTCTTTTCATTTTATCAAGCCATTTAATGAGAGAGCCATCAGTTTTGGCTAGTGCAATTTGTTCGGTAAAACGATTCATATTCAAATAAAGGGTTCGATAGGATTGTAGGCAAGCATTATGACCCAATGCACAAGCGAGGTAAGATTTACCACATCCCGTAGCACCGGTAAGAAGTATATTTTCTCCTCTTTCGATATAAGCCCCATCAGATAAAGTCATTAATTTTTCTTTAGATAAATTTCTTTTGGAGTTGCAATCAATGTCTTGAATAGTTGCCTGATAGCGCAATTTGCTAAACCTTAAAAGCATTTTCATTCTTTTGTGATGGCGGCTTTGCTGTTCAGCGTCAATCAGGTTGGCTAACATTTCATGTGACTCTGGTTGTTGATTAATTGGCAGGTTAAGGAGTGCTTCATAAGCACTAGCCATACCTTGTAATTTCATTAGTCTCATCGTTTCAAGCGATGCATTTTTCATAATAATAGATTTATATTAGATAATAATTTTAGTTTTATTTATAAGCTTGTGGACCACGAATATTTTCATGTGTTGGAGGGGTGAATAAATCAGGTTGGTCAGCAACTTGATCCAGTTTATGAAAGAGGATTCTTTTAATCATTCCATAAGAGGCTTTGTCCACTTTTTGACATCGAAGGCAAGCCAGCTCTAATCGTTCGAGTGTATACTTTTTTCCTAAGGATAAAATTCCTCTACAGCTATTATAACTCTGAGCCTCATGTATTCTAGAGACGAGAATATGTTGGATAACCCAACGAGTAGCCGCACCAATTTTATCCGCTTCTTGCAGAAAATAAGCAGCGTTATAACCACGTGCTTTTTTCCATTCGCTATGACTTTTAGGCATATGACTGTCTTTGGTTTGGTGTTGATACATGCCTTTGGATAACAGCCGCTTATGTATTGCAACTCGTTGATTATCAATAAATACTTCAACGGTATTAGAAGTGTAAATGACAATACTAGCTCGTCCAACATACTGGTAGGGAACAGAATAGAAATTCTTCTCTTCTCCTATAAACACATGATAATCTCTGCGAACTTTAGACTTCGTTATTTTTTTAATTTCAAATAAATCACTAGGTAAATCCTGCATTACAGGTAATTCGTATTGGTCAAAAATTTCTTTTCGATTGCCATTTTTCTTTTGATAAGGTTGGCTGTTGTGCCATTGAAGTTGGGTATTAATTGCCTGATTAAGGGAAGACAAACTATGGAAAATCTCATTTCTAAGGGGTGCATAAATACGAGTATAAACAGTAGAAACCATGTTTTCTACACTTGCTTTATCCTTCGGTTTTCGAGGACGAGTAGCCTGTAAATCTATCTGATAATGAGCAGCTAACTGCCGACATAATTCATTAAAGTCTGGTTCGTATTTATCCGCTTTGATTACATAGGATTTTAAATTATCCGATAAGATAGCTTTAGGCAGTTTGCCAAAAAATAGTAATGCTTGATTGAGTCCATTGATAAAATCTTCTACTTTCTGACTGGGTAAAGCAATCGCAAAAGTATGTTGACTATGAGGGAAAACCGCTACTAAAACTTCGCATGCATGTAGTTCTCCTGTACTCGCATCTATCCAATGCATTTTCTTACCCGTAAAGTCAACTTGCATCACTTCGCCTGGAACATGATTTAAACTCAAGGTTAAATCTTTACGGCCTATTTCTTGGCTGAGGCGTTCACAGAATTGACTGTAACCATAGCCATCTGGATGTTCTCTTCTGTATTCTTCCCAGAGTAAATGGCGGGTTACCCCAACACGGCGTAACTCCTTAATCCAATAGGCACTCTTTTCTGTAAAGGTTTTTTCTCTATCGTTTGTTATAGGATTAGTAGTAGAATAGAAAATTTTAAGCAGCTCTGTTTCTGGAAGTAAAAGTAGTTGGGAGAGGTCTGCATTGTGAGCTTGTCCACGACGTATATAAGTCTTAATAGTATTCTTTGAAATGTGCAAACGCCTTGCAGTAGCTTTGAAAGACTTAGTAGCGATATAAGTCTCAATAATTAATCTTACTTGATCCATACGTTTTATTTTTCCCATGCTTACAGT
>CALLVC010000216.1 GCA_938010785.1 uncultured Saprospiraceae bacterium | reverse complement strand
ACCCCTTTAGTACTAGGCAATTGCATATTCTCAATATCCCGTCGCTTTGCCATTTTTATAGCTTTCGCAAAACCTTTAAAAATCGCTTCTATTTTATGATGCTCGTTGGTACCTTCTGCTTTGATATTCAAATTGCATTTGGAGGTATCAGAAAAGGATTTAAAAAAGTGAGAAAACATTTCCGTCGGCATATCTCCAATCTTTTCTCGTTTAAAATCTGCGTCCCAAACCAACCAAGGTCTACCACCAAAATCTATCCCTACATTTACCAAACAATCGTCCATTGGTAAACAAAAACCATAACGTTCGATGCCCATTTTATCGCCAAATGCTTGGATAAAAGCTTCGCCTAAAGCTAATGCCGTATCTTCGATAGTGTGGTGTTCATCAATGTGTAAATCACCTTTCACTTTAACCGTCAAATCTGAGTTAGAATGCCGACCTAATTGGTCTAACATATGGTCAAAAAAGCCTAATCCAGTATCATTATTACAAACCCCCGTTCCATCTAAATTTAATTCGATATAAATATCCGTTTCTTTAGTCGTTCGCTGCACTTTCCCGATTCTAGCAGGTAGTTTTAGAAACTCATAAATGTCCTTCCAACTCGTACTTTTTAAAGCTAAAGTGTCTGTTAAATCAACCCCTCTTGCCATGTGGTCATCCGATTCATCGAAAGATTTTCCGATTAAAATACCTTTAGCACCCATATTTTTGGCTAACAAAATATCTGTCAATCGGTCACCTACGACAAAGGAATTTTCTAAATCGTAGTCACCGTTCATATAATGTGTCACTAGCCCTGTATTTGGTTTTCTAGTTGGCGCATTATCCTTTGCAAAAGTTCGGTCAATAACCACTTCTTTAAATTCGATGCCTTCACTTTTGAGCACTTTGAGCATCAAATTATGTGGCCCCCAAAAGGTATCTTCTGGATAAACTTTCGTTCCCAATCCATCTTGGTTGGTTATCATCACCAATTCATAATCTAATTCCTCGGCTATTTTGCCTAGATATTTTAAGGTCTTTGGTAGAAAATCTAATTTTTCAAAAGAATCCACTTGGTAGTCAGTAGGTGGTTCTTCGATGATGGTGCCGTCACGGTCTAGTAATAGGAGTTTCTTTTTCACTTATAATTATTTTTTACAATAGAGTTTTATTTTTTTAACACATAGTCATATAGGTAAAAACACATAGGGCACATAGTTTTCTTTACTAGATGATATAGTGCATTTTAACTTATTTTGTTACTATTCAGCAACCTAACCCTTCCCTTCAAAAGGAAGGGGACTCCCCTCCATTTTAAGGGAGGGGCAGGGGGTGGGTTGCTGAACAGTTACCTTATTTTTAAGCTAGAATATGATTGTTGTAGCAGAAGACAAATTGTTTTGATGCTTTACGTGCCCCATTCCTTTAAAGCAGCAATCAATTCATCATTCTCTTTAGGTTGTCCAACTGTAAATCTCAAACAACCTTCACAAAGCGTCACGGTCGAACGATTTCGAACAATAATTCCTTTTGAAACTAAAAAGTCATAGACTAGATTAGGGTCTTCTACTTTTGCCATAATAAAATTAGCATCAGTAGGGTAGACCTCCTCAATGAAATCATAGCGTTGGAAATTGTCTTCTAATCTAGAGCGTTCTCTTAAGATAGTCGCTACAGATTCTCGGACTTTATCACGATGTTTAAATGCTAAAAGTGCCGCCTTTTGTGTTAATTCACTGATATTATAAGGCGGTTTGACCTTATTTAGCAGGTCAATAATTTGGGTATTGGAAAAGGCTTTGCCTAGGCGAATATTTGCCATTCCCCAGGCTTTGGAGAAAGTCTGCAATATTACTACATTTTCATAAGTTTCGATAAATTCTATGCAACTTTCTTCACTGGAAAAATCTATATAAGCTTCATCAACAACGACGATTCCTTTAAAAGATTGAATCAAAGTTTCAATATCGTTTCTGTCAACACTATTGCCCGTTGGATTATTAGGAGAACAAATGAATAATATCTTAGAATGAGCATCTACAGCAGCTAAAATAGCATCCACGTCTAACTGATAATCGTTGGTCAAATTAACCTTTTTGATGGCAACATTATTAATATCGGCACTTACCTGATACATGCCATACGTTGGTGGTAAGGTGATGATATTGTCAATGCCCGGTTCGCAAAAAATGCGCATCAATAAGTCGATAGGTTCATCACTACCATTGCCTAGAAAAATATTTTCAGGTTGTACCTTTTTGATTTCGGCCAATCGTTTTTTTACCTTCCATTGCATCGGGTCAGGATAGCGATTCATGCCATTGTTAAATGGATTTTCGTTGGCGTCTAAATAGACTTTTGCAGTGCCTTTAAATTCGTGACGGGCAGAGGAGTAAGGTTTTAAATTTTGAATGTTTTTTCTTGCGAGGTGAATCATAGGTTGATGATTGGCTAATTTAACTGATTATTTTTCTGAAGCGGCATCTTTTTGTAACATCGGATGATTAGGAATCAAAGCCTTCGCCTTTTCTATATCCGCTTTCGCTTCCTCTGCTTTCCCTTGACTTTTATAGATAGCGGCACGTTCCGCATAAGCGGCAAAATAATTAGGAAATTCTTCAATTAATTTGCTCAAGGTTTCCACAGCTTTATCTGATTGTCCAGATTGATGCAGGCTCTTAGCCATATAAATAAATGCTTGCTCACTGAATGGATTATCAGCAATTATTTTTTCAAAAGCAAGGTAGCTTTCTGTATAATTTCCAGTGTAAAATTGTAGTTCCGCTAGGTATCTATGCGCTCTAAAATTATTAGGGTTCTCCTCCATTAATCGCTTTCCTATAGCTAGTGCTTTTTCGTTTTCGCCAAGTTTATAGCGACCTAGAATTTGAATATCTTCGAATGTACAATTATCTGGACTTGGCGCAGTAGGAAAAGCGGCAATTCCTTTTTTGTATAGCTTTTTAGCATCTTTTTCTTTGCCCATCAACTCAGTAAATTGAGCCACCTTATAATAATTTTCAGGCGATTTATTTTTCTTTAATGCTTTATTATACATATCCAAAGCATCTTCATACATACCTCTTCTTTCATAAGCCAAAGCTATCAAATTGGCGGTGTTTGCATATCCTTGAAACGGTTTGTACCACGTTTTGACTGCTTCAATATCAATCGCGTTGTCAAAGAAATTATCTTGATACATGGCTTTATAAAACCGAAAGAGCTGAGATTCTGAATGTTTCAACTCAGCAGCTTCTAACATTTTTAAGCCTTCTTGGTACTGACCCATAAAGGCTAAAGCATTAGCACGTCTATATTCAAAGGTGGCGATTACTTTGAGTTTATCTTTCTTTTCTTTACCAGACAATTTTTTTGTTAAATCAAAAAACTCATCTTTCAACAATAAATCATAAGATTGCTTAGCTGCTGTATAATTTTTATCTGCCAATTGTTTGGACGCCATTGAAGCTACATTGGCTATTTGAGTTTGAGCGCTCAAATTTATGGATATTATTAAAGCAGCTAAAATAAGGTGTAGTTTGAAATTCATTTTATCAATTGTTTGTTCAAAATAAAATAAGGGAACTTTTGATAAGCACACTATTTAATAAGTTAACACCATTTAGTCCTCAAACGTTGCCAGTCGGATAGAGACCGCCCTAGCATGAGCGACTAATTTCTCGGCATTTGCCATTAATTCGACAGTTTTTCCGATATTTTTTAAGCCATCTTTAGACAATTGTTGAAAAGTAATTTTTTTACAAAAAGAATCTAAAGATACGCCACTGTATGCTCTAGCAAAGCCATTAGTTGGTAAAGTATGATTGGTTCCAGAGGCATAATCTCCAACAGATTCTGGGCTATAATGACCTATAAAAACAGAGCCTGCATTAGTAATATCATTGGCAACTCCTTCAGCGGCTTCAATGGATAAAATTAAGTGTTCTGGGGCATATTCATTAATGATATCGACCACATCGAATACATTGTCATTGATAATCGTACAACTATTTTCCAATGCCTTTGAGGCAAAATCACGTCTTGGTAAAGCGGCTAATTGTTTAGCTAATTCAGCTTGTACCCCTGCTACCACTTGCTCATTTGTTGCCACTAAAACCACTTGACTATCTGGACCATGTTCTGCTTGTGATAATAAATCTGCGGCTACAAATGCAGGGTTGGCACTCCCATCTGCAACGACCATCACTTCCGAAGGCCCAGCAGGCATATCAATTGCCAATCCATTGCGCTGAACCACTTGTTTTGCAGCAGTTACATATTGATTACCTGGACCGAAAATTTTATACACTTTAGGTACCGTTTCTGTACCGTAGGCCATGGCTCCAATAGCCTGAACACCACCGATTTTGAATATTTTGGTGACGCCAACTAGGTGGGCAGCAAATAGAATAGCAGGATTGACCGTACCATCCTGGCTTGGAGGCGTACACAAGACAATTTCTTTACAGCCTGCAATTTTAGCTGGTACACCCAACATCAAAATGGTAGAAAATAGCGGGGCTGTTCCGCCTGGAATATATAATCCAACTTTGTCAATGCCCACACTTTTCCGCCAGCATTTTACCCCAGGCATTGTTTCTATTTCTTGCACCGTTTCTTTTTGGGCTAAATGAAAGGTTTCAATGTTCTTTTTAGCTTGTTGAATAGCTGTTTTTAGTTCATCAGGAATTTTAGCTATGGCTTCTTTTATTTCTGCTTCTTCCACTTTTGGATGCTCCAAATTGACTTTGTCAAACTGGTGGGTGAATCGCTTAACGGCTACATCTCCGAAGGTTTGGATATCTTTTAAGATGCCTACTACTTTTTCTTCTAAGGCAGCGCCTTCGAAAGTGGGTCTGGCTAGGATTTTGGGCCAGTCTTTTCTGCTTGGGTTGTTGTGTATTTTCATGTTTTATGTGTGAAATGTCTTTTTAAGAGTTAGATAACCCACCCCCGACCCCTCCCTTAAAAAGGAGGGGAGTGAGCAAACACTAAATTATCGAGTAATAAATGATGCTGGAGTGCTTGTTGAAATGATAGTCCATAGGTAGAATTTACCCTAAAATATCTCGTAATTTCTTCAAAACTTTAGAAATATCTGTTAAAACTTCTTCATTTTTAAATCGAATAACGGTATATCCCATTTTTACTAAAATCTCTTCCCTTATCTTATCGTACTCAATCTGATTTAAATGAATACCTCCGTCTATTTCAATAATCAACTGATGTTCATGGCAATGAAAATCAGCGATAAAGTAATTGACAGAAGTCATAAACCCTCCATGCTGAATGACAAATTGCCGATTAAATTTTTTTCCGCATAATTTTCTATTCCTCAAATTCATCCACATCAACTTTTCTGCATCAGTAGGATTCTTTCTCATCTCTCGAGCATAATTGCGTATTTTTTGGTATTTGTTCATTTTATTAATCCTTTTAGTACCATAAATTGAGTAGTTCAAAGGGGTAAAATAATCCACCCCGACCCCTTTTTTAAAAAAGGAGGGGAGTGGGCAAACACTTAATTATCGGGCAATAAACGATACTTGAGTGCTTGCCGAAAAAGTAGTTCCCTTCCCTTTGAAGGGAAGGGCTAGGGATGGGTTTGTGACGGTAATAACCCAACCAAAAACTAGTTCTTTCTACAACACCATCTTCTCAATCGGCACCACCAAAATCCCTTCTGCTCCATTTTCTCTCAGCAAATCTATCACATTCCAAAAGTCATTTTCATTGACCACAGAATGAACAGAACTCCATTTTCCTCTAGCCAAAGGAAGTACAGTTGGGCTCTTCATACCAGGTAAAATATCAATGATTTTATCTAATTTTTCGTTAGGTGCGTTTAAAAGAATGTACTTATAGTTTTTAGCTTTTAAGGTAGTTTCAACTCTAAATAATAACTTATTTAGTAAGGCTTGTTTATCTGGTGCCAAATTAGGATTGGAAATAATAACTGCTTCTGATTTTAATATTATTTCCACCTCTTTTAATCCATTAGACAAAAGGGTGCCACCAGTACTGACTAAATCACAGATTCCACTAGCCAAGCCAATACTAGGGGCAATTTCTACAGAGCCACTAATATATTCTATATCTGCTTTTACATTATGTTTAGCCAAGTATTGTTCGGTCAGGACAGGGTAGGAGGTAGCTATTTTTTTGCTGTTAAAATATTGAACACCTTGATAGTCTACGTCTTTGGGGACAGCTAATGATAGTCTACATTTAGAAAAGCCTAGTTTTTTATCAACTCTAATAGCTTTTTGGACTTCTTCTACTACATTTTCGCCAAGAATTCCAACATCTGCAATTCCATTTTCTACATATTGAGGAATGTCATCATCTCTTAGATATAATATTTCTGCCGGGAAGTTAGTAGATTCAGCGATTAATTTATTCTTTCCTTTGGGGAATTTTATACTACAATCCTTAAGTAACTTTAAGGAATCTTCACTCAGCCTGCCGGATTTTTGGATAGCAATTCTTAATTTGCTCATTTAAATAAGGGTGTTTTAATTTTTATAAACTATAAAAACAGTGGAAATAAAAAACGGCTTACCATTTGTAAATGATAAGCCGTCTTTCCTTTTAATCATACATGCATACGACACCTTCACCTACTTTTGGTAGTTGTAGAAAAAATGGTGATGATGATGTAAATTAAAAGAAAACATAATTTTTTTAATGAATTATACGGCAAAATTAGCTTTTCATTATTAACTTTGCAAGCAGAATGGTAAAAAATCATTTATTTTATTTATTTTTACCACTTAGAATAAAATGCACCACTTATTTAGCTGTAGAAAAAATAAAAAATTCCTTTTTTTTGAACATTTCAACTTCTAAATTCGTACAGTATTCTGTTCTCTGCCCAAGTTAAGCTGAAAACATCAATCACATTATTTTCTCAGACGAAGCGGAATTAAAGAATAGATAGAAATTAAAAACTAACAACATTTTTATCAACTTGACATGAGTGCTTCCCTAAAAATTAGGAATTAAAACAAAACCATGAGAGACAACATTGCTTTTTTAGAATTGAAATTCGGGAATATCTATGGTGGTTATGCTAATTTCTTTGCAATTAGTGATATTTCCCTGCTTGTCTTCGACCCCAGTACAAATCGAATTTTCATCGAAAGCTTAGCTATCAACACAGATGTTGATGTTGTATGGGTAAATTCAAAAACCAACGAACTCGGGCACACAATCGGACGTTCTCGTCAAGTCATCAATCTTCGAACAAGAAGAAAGCGTAGTTATGATGAAGAATTTTCTCTTAATGAACACCAATTAGATAGAGCGT
Source organism: uncultured Saprospiraceae bacterium (assembly GCA_938010785.1). Taxonomy (GTDB): domain Bacteria; phylum Bacteroidota; class Bacteroidia; order Chitinophagales; family Saprospiraceae; genus JAFMDF01. The sequence continues at coordinate 7,252 of CALLVC010000216.1, read as the reverse complement.
TTAATAATATTCGCCCTACGAGAAGGTATATCAAGAGTTTTTTCTTCAAGAATTTTAGAAAGTACAATATCAGAAATATCGTCACCTTTGATGGAAAAAGAGATATTTTCCTTTGTGAAAAATCTGGAGTTGATTTCAGAGGTACTAAGATATTTGATTTGCAAAAGGCCTTAAATAAAGAGTTTAATTACTTATTCTCTTTAAATAAATTAGGGGTAGCTATCAACAGTAGATTTGATGATGGGTATTTGCAATCAAACAACCAAAAATATTGGATTCACCCAATCGCAGCACGTCAATTACGACCAAGAACTGCAGCATGGGATGCGGCAAGAATGTTTTTGATTTACCAAGAATTTAATGATTATCATGATGATTTCACCATGAAATCAGCGCTATTAGTCAACAAAATTCAAAAGGCTAAAGAAGCAGAAGAAGCAGCCAAAGCTGCCGAAGAAGCTGCTAATCCTACTCCTCCACCAGCTGCCGAACCTGAGGTTGCAAAAGCAGAACCTGCAAAAGCAGAACCTGAAGTAGCTGAAGAAAAAAATGGGGAAATAGATAAAAAGCCACTAGCTGAAATTAAAAAAATGTTAGAACCTGAATTAGTAGCTTATGCTAATGAAATCGGGATAACAGCTAGTGTTGACGATTTAAAGAAAGACACCTTGGAAAAGGTATTAAATAAATTAGGATATATTGAATCAGTATAAAAAATATATTCAATTTTATAAAAATAAAAAAAATGGTCATTTACCAAGTATGGTAAGTGACCGTTTTTGTTTTTGGAGTAATATTTGTTGGTAGAACCTTAAAAGGCACTACATTTATCTTTCCCGTCCATTTCACTACTCCCTTAGTGTCTCTATTTCCCTCTTTTTTGATTTACCCTCCCTTTATTTATTGACTATATCACACTAAAAGAAGGTATGAGTAATCAGTTGTTTAAAAAGGCTATGCTATGGATAATTATAGTTTTCATCCCTAGTACAATTTTTTCCCAATCTCAGAACATGACTCTACAAGCTAATTGGAATGAGGCAAATTATAATTATAATGATATTTGGGGCTATGTTGATAATGATGGTCATGAATATGCTATAATCGGCTCCAAGGACAAAATATATTTCTTTGATATTTCGAATCCTACCAACCCTCAAAAAATTGCTGAATTTGCACCGGGTAGTAATACTTCTTGGCGAGATATAAAAACTTTTGATCATTACGCCTATGCAGTTTCTGAAGGATTAACCAATGAAGGCTTAGTGATTTTTGATTTATGTGCCATTGGTGAAGGTGTAATACGCCAAGTTTATCAAGAAAATGAAGATTTTGGAAAAGCACATAATATATTTATTGATGCAACAACAGAAATACTCTATGTCGTAGGGTCAAATACTAGATCAGACGGATTGATAATCTATGATTTAGGAGAAAACCCTAGTCAACCTAAGCTTTTAGGAGAAAAAGTCTTACCTGGAGGGTATGTGCATGATATTTTTGTTAGGGATAATTTGGCATTTTGTTCTCACGGTTATAAAGGACTTTATATATATGATGTAAGTAATCCTTCAATTCCATTATTGAAGGCTAATCTGAACACCAACGGCTATAATCATAGTAGCTGGGGCTTGAATGTGGATGGTTTATTGATTTATGCCCAAGAAATACCTCAAGGTATGCCTCTAGGAATATTAAATTATGAGCACTATTTAGACAATGATTTAACCACTGTTAAAACCTTTAAGGAGCCATTATTAAGTCCTAACGCTACTCAAAATACAGCCCATAATCCATACGTAGTAGGGGATTATGCAGTACTTTCCTATTATGAAGATGGCGTGGTTATTTTTGATATATCCAATCCACTTGAGCCTGAAAGAGTTGCTTATTACGATACTTATCCGTCCAATACGGCCTATAATGGTTATGAAGGGTGTTGGGGGGTATATCCTTTTTTGCCATCTGGAAATATTTTAGCTTCAGATATTAATAATGGATTATTTATTATCAAACCAAATTTTGAACTACCTACATCTTGTGATAACGGTAAAAAAGATTGGAACGAAACGAATATAGATTGTGGAGGAGTTTGTGCCTTATGTACACCTTGCGTAACAGAAATCTGTGATAATAATATAGATGATGACCGAGATGGAAAAGTCGATTGTTTTGATGATAGTTGTGATTGCAGTCAAAATCTGGCTAGAATTGAAGCTAAAATAATGTTAGAAGGGTTTTTAGACGAGCAAACAGGACTAATGACAACTGCTTTATCAGAAGGAGAAATTTTACCGTTATTCCAACCATTTAAAATAGCTCCGTTTAATTACAATGGTGTAGAACGAATTGATATGATGCCTGCGACTGCAGTAGATTGGGTATTAGTAGAGGCCCGTCATCCAGAATTTCTAGATTCTATTTTAGCTAAAAAAGCTTGTATTTTACTTTCGGATGGGTCTATTGTTCAAACCGACGGCACTTTAGGTATTCAATTTGAAAATTTTTCATTAAATGAAATTCATCTTGTAATCAGAAACAAAGGGCATTTGGCAATAATGAGTAGAGAACTATTAGACCTTTCTCAGAATAATATAATGTATGACTTTACAACAGGTACTGAAAAAGCCATGGGGAATAATCAATTAAAATTAAAGGGGAACTATTTTTGTCTATATGCAGGAGATTTTGACCAGAATGGAATCATCAATAGCCAAGATTTTAATATTTGGAAGCAGAATAGCGCCTTAGTAAATCGGTATCTGTCTTGGGATGCTGATGGGAATGGTATCATAAATGTCCTCGATTTTAACTATTGGAAAGTTAACCGCAGTAAGATAGGAGAGCCAATGGTGCAATTTTAATATTGTCCAAAAATCCTTATTCTTAATATCCCTTTTTTAGGGTATAACTCGCAGAGGGAATTGGTTTTAATTTTCTACTAATCTTGCTCTAAGATTTTGGGCATTTCCAATATATGATTTTCAGAACCAATCTCCGAATGGGGGATTAAAGTTTGAACTTGAACTTCATAGAGAATAAATATAAGATTGCTAATTTTGTCCAAAGCGTGCTAGAGATTCAGGTATTACCCAAGCTGTTTATCATCATCTAGTTTATTGAATAGCTTATTAAGTCTATACATTTCATCTAATGTTTCATCAAGATATACCTGAAATTCAGGGATACGTCTGACATGTTTTCTAATACGATGAGATAAAGATTGCTTTAATCGATGATATTCTTCTTCCATTTGAAGAATCACAGCTTGTTTATTTTCTGTATTATATACGCTAAGATATATTTTTGCCTGACTAAAATCTGGTGTTAATTTAACAGAAGTGACCGTAACCAACACACCTGATCCATAAATATAGCTGCCTTCTTGTTGTAAAACAGTACCGAAATTTCTCTTAATAATTTCAGCAACCTGTAAATTTCTTTTAGTTTCTTTAGCCATGATTAGGTTGATTTTTAAATATTCAACAAATTTAATTATAAAAAGAGCTGCCTTTCAACTGTTTAAAAAAATGATAAATGCAAGAGTAAGGTTATTTTATTTACCTAATTCAACAATATAATTACGTTGTTTTTTAATTTTTAAAAATAATGGTAAATTATGCTGAAAAAAGAAATTATGTGGTTTAGTTTTTTATAATACAATAATCTATCAAATAAAAAAAGCTAAACCGAAAGGCTCGATTTAGCTTACAAATTATCTTATAAAAAAGTTCCTTAGCTTACCAACTCATATCATCTTCAGATTCCACTTTTGGCGTCTCTTCAGCAGTTTCAGAAGTAGTCTCTTCAGTTGTTGGTGTGTCAGAACTTGTAGAAGTTTCAGTGCTTTCAGGATTATCAAATTCACCTGCTGCTCTACGCGCCTCATATTCTTCGTGGCGACGTGTGTACTCATCGTAATCATAATCAGGCATCAACTCTGTCTTTACATGATTGATAACCTCTTCTAGGCTCGCAAGAAAACGGTTAAAGTCTTCTTTGTAAAGGAAGATTTTATGGCGCTCATAACCGTCGCCGTTGAATCTTTTTGTACTTTCCGTAAGGGTTAGATAGTAATCATCCCCTTTAGTTCTGCGAACATCAAAGAAGTAAGTTCTTCTTTTTCCTGCGCGCACCTTTTTGGAATAAACACTCTCAAATCTCCTTTGGTTCTCGTTATCCACTTTTTAAAATTTTGTTATAAAAAAAGAAAATAAGAATAAGCTAATTCATAAAATGGATTAAACTTATTATATAATCATTAACTAATTACTTTACAAAAGTAAGTAATTACCTAATAAATCACAAAGACATTTTTTTTAATTCAATTATTTTTTTGGTAATTAATTATATTAAGTGTAATTATTTGATAAAGAACAAGTTAAGTATTTTAAATCAATGTAATGGAATTATTTTTTTATAATAACCCTCATCACATTTCCTTATTTTGATGATTTGGCTAAGTTGTCTCAATGATTTTCAAAAGAAAAATGGACTTAATTAAAATAAATAAGGATTATTTTTTCAATAAACTAAATTAGGCAAGGTTTTTATTATAATAAGAGATAGCCAATCACACGGAATTACTACTGTTTAATATGTCTAATCTAGACAGAATTATCTATTTCCCCTCAGATATTATATGTTTTTTTAAAAAATGTAAAAATTAAACAAATAACTAATGTGATACTTCCAAATATTACATTAGATTTGCAATCCCTTAAATTGGTGCGCTAATTTGTAAAATTTAGAACTATAAAATTTTTGAGAATAATTTTTCTTTTGCTTTAGAATTCAAGTTAAAGTAATCTTTAGGAAAAATATAATTTTATAACTTTTTTAGCGTCAATATTATAATCAAAAAAATGATTTTTTCATTAATTTGTGACAGCTTTAGCAAAGTTAATTTTTTAAAAAAAATTAGAAATATTTTTTTTTAAAAAAGTTTCGCCTAATCATTTTTTTTATTCAAAAATTTTCTCAAATTTGTAGTCCACTTTAATCGATGACGGGACAACCTCATTAAAGTGAATAATCACCTAAAAATTTTGGAACAAACATTTTCTTAATCACAATAAAGAACTTGTTTTGTTAGAAAGTTGTCTTTCTTACAACTACACAATCTAAATAGGCAGACATACTTAATTATTAAAAGACTGAAATACGCGAAAAAGTATTAGTGTATTTACTTTTGTCTTACTGAGAAAACTATTACTAAACTACGGCTCCCACACAGAGGCGAAATCAATCAGGAGAATGGTAAAAGATCACACAGCCGTTTGGGATAGTTGCCTGGATACAATACGCAGGAACGTCAATTCCCAAAGCTTTAAGACTTGGTTTGAGCCTATCAAACCCGTCAGGCTGGCTAATGAAGCACTAACAATTCAAGTCCCTAACAAATTCTTTTACGAATGGTTAGAGGAACACTATGTACAATTACTGAAACGTACTATTCGCGAAGCATTAGGCGATACGGGAAGATTAGAGTATCAAATTTTGATGGGTAAAAGAAAAGCACTTCAAAAGGCTAAAAAACAAGGCGCCTCTTTTAAACAAAAAAAGTCGATTGAGCCAGGAGCAATGTCTGGTTCCCAAATTAAGAATCCTTTTGTGATTCCGGGAATTAAGAAAATGAAAATCGACCCTCAGTTAAATCCAAATTATTCTTTTGATAGTTATATAGAAGGTGATTGTAATAGATTAGCCCGTTCTGCTGGTATGGCAGTAGCGAAAAATCCAGGAGGGACTGCTTTCAATCCTTTAGTGGTTTTTGGAGATGTTGGTTTGGGTAAAACCCACTTAGCACAAGCTATAGGTAATGAGGTGCTAAAAAATAATGAGGGAAAGACTGTATTATATGTGTCTTCCGAAAAGTTTACCAATCAGATTATCCAATCCATTAAAAATAATGCAGTTAATGACTTTGTCAATTTTTACCAATTGATAGATGTATTAATTGTAGATGATATTCAATTCCTTGAGAATAAACAAAAGACGCAAGAAATTTTCTTCCATATCTTTAATCAGCTGCATCAATCTGGTCGTCAGATTGTATTGACCTCAGATAGACCACCAAAAGATATGGATGGAATGGAAGCTAGATTAATTTCTCGATTTAAGTGGGGATTATCAGCGGACTTGCAAACGCCAGATTTAGAAACTAGAATGGCTATTTTAGAATCTAAAATGAATAAAGAAGGGATTGATATTCCAAATGATGTTACAGAATTTATCTGCTACAACATCAAAAATAATATTAGAGAGTTAGAAGGAGTGATGGTTTCTTTAATGGCTCAATCATCCTTGAATCGTAGAGAAATAGATGTAGACCTTGCAAAAGAGGTGATAAAAAACTTCGTCAACCAAATCAACAAAGAAATTACAGTCGAATACATTCAGGAATTAGTTGCTGATTATTACGACTTAGATGTAATAAAATTAAAAGGTCAAACGAGAAAACGTTCTATTGTTATAGCTAGACAGTTATCAATGTTTTTAGCTAAAAAGCTTACCGATAAGTCATTAAAAGCGATTGGAGCAAACTTTGGAGGCAGAGACCATAGTACCGTTATTTATTCGTGTAAAGCTGTACAAGATATGCTTGACACAGACTTGATTTTTAATGATACGGTAACAGAACTTGAGAAAAAAATTAAAATGAGTTTAAACGACTCATAAGCGCGGAGGACTAAACAGAAAAAACTACACAAAACATCAATCAAAACGCAACAAGATAAACGACATAAGAGTAACTAAATAACGATTAAATAAAGAAGGAAGCTACAAGAAATAGCTTCCTTTTTTATTTATTTAAAAGTAAGTTAAACCTAAAGAATAACTAGCAAAGAAAAAAAGTGAAAAATAAATTTTTTATCACTTGTTTGTAATATAAAGATGTTATATCTTTGCGCTGCTTTACAAGAAAAGCATTTTTTTACCTACATATTTTAAAAAAAATTTGGTAAAATTCAGACAAAATCACTTGGAGAAGTGGGAGAGTGGCTGAATCCACCGGTTTGCTAAATCGACGTGCCCCAAAAGGGTACCGCGGGTTCGAATCCCGCCTTCTCCGCCATTTTCTTGGCATCTTTTTTGGATACCAAGAATCGAAAGCTTTATCAAATTTTCGTTTGGTAAATCCTTCGACCAACGGTTGTTGGAAAACGTTCGGGGCGTAGCGCAGTCCGGTTAGCGCACCTGCTTTGGGAGCAGGGGGCCGCAGGTTCGAATCCTGCCGCCCCGACTTAGT
>CALLVC010000215.1 GCA_938010785.1 uncultured Saprospiraceae bacterium | reverse complement strand
TAAAAAAAATTATATTTGCAGCGAAAATAGCAATTAATATCCAAATCAAATAAATTATTTCGTTCTGAGAAATAGGACGCTGCGTAGCAAAATAAATATTCTACCAGCCTATTCCCTCTGTACCAATCAAAAAAATATCATGATTCAAAGAATCCAATCTATCTTATTATTGTTGGCAGCCGCAGCTGTTTTTGCCTTATTCAAATTACCTTTTGGTTCCTCTGATTCCGCAATTGCCGCTTCTAATTTATTTAATGATGGCGTTTTTAATATCCAGGACCACGTTGGTCTTTTAAGCCTTTTTTGTGGCGCAGGTGCGCTTGCTTTTATCGCTATCTTTTTATTTAATAATCGTAAAACTCAGTTGACTCTAAGTCGAATTTCTATCATCGCCAACGTCATAGGAATTATTTTTGCGGTCGTGCTTTTTATGCAAGATAGTAATGCTATGGGGGCCGCTACGCCTAATGAAGAATTAGGCTTAGGATTGCCTGTTTTATCTATCCTCTTTGCTGCTTTTGCGATGCGATTCATTAATAAGGATGAAAAATTAGTAAAAAGTATGGATAGATTGAGGTAAACCATTAAATTTGGTTCAAAATCTCTGTGAATGAACCAATTAAAGTACCTCTTTTTATTCTATTTGTGTTTTAATTATCTTTCGCTTTCAGCACAAGTTATTCCTTTACCTGAACACCCCAGACCCGATTTTGAAAGGGCTGAATGGGAAAATCTGAACGGTGATTGGGCTTTTGCCTTTGACCCGAAGGATATTGGTTTGAAAAATACTTGGCAAAATGGTCAAGATAGTTTCGACCAAAAGATTACAGTTCCTTTTCCTTGGGGGTCTAAACTTTCAGGCATTTCGGATGATGCAGATATTGGTTGGTATCAACGATTTATAACGGTCGAGGAAAGTTGGGCAAATAAACGAACCTTTATCACTATTGGTGCTTCCGATTGGCAAACTACAGTGTGGTTAGATGGTCAATTATTGGGCAAACATGAAGGGGGATATGTGCCTTTTTCTTTTGAATTAACCGATTTTGTTAAATACGGTCAAGCTCAACGATTAGTCATTCGAGTGGATGATGCTCGGAGAGACTTTACACTCTATGGCAAACAAGGTTATGGCAATGCTAGAGGTATTTGGCAAACCATTTATTTAGAGTCCAGAGGCAAAAATTATATCGACGCAGTTCATTTCACCCCTAATATTGATAGTAATTATGTAGCTATCACCGCCTATTTGGAATCTGAGGCTTTGGAAGATTTGCCTATCAATGTTTTTATTAGAGCAGATAGACAACCGATTGATTATTACATGACCTTCCCTAAAGGTGCGCGAGCATATACCTTTATCATCGACATTGCAAAACCACAACTTTGGACTTTAAAAAAACCTTTTTTACACGAAGCAAAAATCAAAATTGGAGACGATGAGGTAAAAAGTTATTTCGGCATGCGGAAGATTTCTGTTGTTAATTTACCGAACACAGAAATCCCCTATATTGCCCTCAATGATGAACCTATTTACCTACAATTGGCTTTAGACCAATCCTACCACCCTGAAGGTTTTTATACTTTCCCAAGTGACCAATTTTTAAAAGAAGAAATATTAAGGAGCAAATCCATTGGCTTAAATGGTATTCGAACGCACATTAAAGTGGAAGTGCCTAGAAAACTATATTGGGCTGATAAATTGGGCCTACTCGTAATGGAAGATTTGCCGAATAGTTGGGGAGAACCCGATTCGCTTATGCAAGCCGAATCTACGTATACCTTGAAAGAAATGATTAAGCGGGACTATAATCATCCTTCTATTTTTTCTTGGGTTGTCTTTAATGAAACATGGGGCTTATTTACTAAAACTGGACTACAAGCCTCAGGTAAACCAAAATATGAATATTTACCCTCCACTCAAAAATGGGTAGCTTCTATGTATCAGCTTGCCAAATCTTTAGATCCCACTAGGTTGGTAGAAGACAATTCGATTTGCTGTGGAAAAGGACATACAGAAACAGACATCAATTCCTGGCATGTTTATTTACCTGGATGGGAATGGGATAATTATTTAAAAAACCTTACGGAGAACACTTACGAAGGGAGTTCTTTTGATTTTGAAGATGGATATCTACAAGGCAAACAACCCAATATTAATTCTGAATGTGGTAATGTTTGGGGCTATACTGGTAGCACAGGGGATGTGGATTGGAGTTGGGATTATCATAAAATGATTAATTCGTTTAGACAATACCCTAAAGTGGGGGGATGGTTGTATACAGAACATCATGATGTTGTTAACGAATGGAATGGGTATTGGCGTTTCGACAGGTCTGAAAAACATACTGGATTAGGAGACATTATGGAAGATATGAGTTTAAACGACTTACACTCAGATGTTTATATTTCGACAGGGAATGAAATTTGCAAAACGGTAAGAGGTGGGGCAACCGTAGAAGTTCCACTCTTTTTATCTAGTATGACCAATTGGCTACATGGGGATGAAGTTGTTCTGAAAAGTGAATTATGGCATACCAATACGATTGGAGAAAAGGAAAGAATTGGGCAATACCAAATCGATGTTCCATATGTTCCCTACATGCAAAAGAAGATTAATCCAATCATTTTAAACATGCCTCAAACAGCAGGAGTCGCTACTTTAAAATTAAGATTGGAGACCAAGCGAGGTAAAGTTTTACATAGAAATTTTATGCATTTTGAAGTAGAATCTGATGTAAAATTGGATGCTAAAGAAATTATTAGCGTTGCTGCCAAAGATTTTTCTAAGGCCGAATGGAGTAAAAAACAATGGGACATTTTAGATGGAAAAAAAATAAATGGTGCAGGCAAAGGTTTCTTTGAATACACCTTCCATATTCCCGACACTTTAGCTTTGCCCAACTATAATAATGCTTATTTCTTAATAGAAGTTTCTGCAAAAGAGTTATTTACCAAGGATATTCAAACCTATCAAAAAGACCAAGACTTTATGAAAGGTTCTAGGGTTTCGCCGAGTGCTAATCCTAATGCCTATCCAATGACGGACGATACAAAATTTCCTTCTAAAATCAATGTTTTTATGAACGATGAACCTGTTTTTTCAGCTACGCTCGCAGATGACCCTGCTGACCACCGAGGGGTATTGTCTTGGCATCATCAATTGAAAGACAAAAAATTAAGAGAGGCAGGTTCTTACGGCTATTTATTAGAAATTCCTATAACAAAAGAACAATTGAAGGTAGCTAAGGAAAATAAAGGAATCCTAAAAATTCGATTGGAAACGGAAGGAGAAGGTGGTATTGCCGTTTATGGTCGGGATTTTGGTCGATATATGATAGACCCTACAGTGGTAATTGCAGAGTAGGCAAATGAATTAAACCATTTGTGTGCCGTGGATTTGACGAATCGAGCTTTGTACTTTGAAAAAAGAGTTTGATGTTGGCTAGCATTTAGATTACTCTCTTCTTTACTTTTCTAAGCTTTTGACCAACAACCCATTTTTTATCCGAGGCTCAAAGTAAGTGGACTTAGGTGGTAATAATTCGTACTTATCAGCCAGCGACATTAACTCTTCTATTTGTACGGGGTATAGATAAAATCCTATTCTATTCTTGTTAGTTATGGTGGCTTTTTCTAGACCTCGCAAACCTTTGGTCCCCGATACATATACAATCCTTTGGTCAAATCGGACATCTTTAATATTCAAAATTCCTTTTAAGACCTTTTCATTCAATAAGTGGACATCTAAAATTATTTTTTTGGCAGCAAACTCTTTTAATACACTTTTTTTCCAAGCCAGGCGATACCACTCTCGGTTGATGAATAAGGTAATTTGATGCTTTTTTTGTGGTTTAGTTGGTTGGTCTAAAGATTCAATTTCAAAAAGACGGGAAAGTTTTGCCATAAACGAAGTCGGACTCGTCTCATTTAATCCCTCCACTACCCTATTATATTCAAGTAAATCTAACTGGTCAGAACCAAAAAGCACGACCATTAATTGTTCGTACTTTCCTGCCGTTTCATTATTTTTTAATCGCTCGTTCAATAGCGCCATCGTCGTTGTTCGATGATGCCCGTCAGCTATATAGGTGGACTGTACTTTTTTATCAAATAATTTTTGGACCTTTTCAATAATCGTTTTATCAGATATTTTCCACAAAATATGTTCCTGACGGTCTTGGTCAAAATACGTAGAATAAAACGGTGGATTATTTTGTATATAACTAGTAATCAGCTTATTAATTGTCTTTATTTTTTGATAAACTAATAAAACTGGTTTGACCAATGCCTTTCTTTGCACCAAAAGCTGAATCATCTTCTGTTCTTTGGCAGCTAAGGTTTTTTCATGTTTTAAAATATTTCCTTTCTCATACTCGCTCATATCTGTACAACACATCAATCCTGTATAGGTACGACTAGCTGACTTTATTTGATAAAAAAACAAAGCGGGCTCTTTTGATTGATTGAAAAAACCTGCCTTTTTATACGTCACATACTCTTCCCTTACAGACCCAAAAAAGGAATCCGCAGAGGCAATTAAATCAAAATCAGGATACCATGCTTTAAATGGAAATATCTTCATGTAATGTAGTGAATTTAAAAATCATAGTGATTCGAAACTATGGTTGGGCAAAAGTAGTGATTTTTTATAGCTTCAATTAGTTTCAATCAAATATCTTTGCACCTAATAGACTTTATTCTAAATCATTTAGAGGTTATATAACCTGTCCGATTAGGCAGGCGGGCTTGTAGCTTCTATTGATACCCCACAGAATAAAATACTAGATAAATCGGGTCGAAGCTACCCATACGGGCAGGCTGCTCCTTAAGCTCGTTTATTGCATCATTTTGGCTACAGACGGAGTCAGAGCGATGCTCTTTAGGCATTTTAGGAGCATCGCTCCGAAACCGTCTGTAGAATATTATAGACGAAATTCCTAAAAGGAGCAGCCTGCCCGTATGGGTAGCTTCGTCACCGTCTTATTATTCTGTGGGGCATCAATAGAATTTGGCGTTTCTGGAAGCGCTGCTCTTACGATTTATTTTAGAATAAACACCAATAAGTAACACGTAAAAAATCAATATGAGTTCTAGTATAGATAATAGAATCCATTCTTTGAGAGTGGAAATGAAAAAGCAAAAAATTGATGCCTATGTCATTCCTAGTAGTGATGCGCATCAAAGCGAGTATGTCAATGCTCATTGGAAATCAAGAGAATGGATTTCTGGATTTACAGGGTCGGCTGGTTTGGTCATTATCACCCAAAATCATGCAGGTCTTTGGACGGATTCTCGCTATTTTTTGCAAGCAGAAACAGAATTGGCAAATAGTCAAATGGTCTTGCACAAACAGGGCGTTCCGCATGCCCCTGAGCACAATGCTTGGATGCGAGATAATTTGCCAGAGGATGGTAAAATTGGACTGGATGGCAAATTATTCTCTATTGGGCAAATCCAAACTATGCAACGAGTAGTTGGTCCTAAAGGCATACAAATTGAAACGGACCTCGATTTAATTCAATCTATTTGGAAAGACCGTCCAGCATTGCCTCATAATAAAATTTTTGAACACAAAGTAAAATTTACTGGTCAAAATAGAACCGCTAAATTAACGGCTATCCGAAAAGCGATGAAAGCTCAAGGCGTGGCTTACCATTTAGTCACTACTTTAGACGATATTGCTTGGACTTTTAATATTCGTTGTGATGATATTGATTTTAATCCATTGGCAATTGCTTATGCAGTGATTGGATTGGAGGATGCTTATTTATTTATCAATCCATCGAAGGTACCCGATAAATTATCCAATAAATTTAAAACCGAAGGTATCACTATTTATTCCTATAATTATATTGGAAAATTTCTGCTATCCTTGCCCAAGGGTAAACTAATACTTATCAATCCTGATACCATTAGTGTTTGTTTGGCGGATTTGCTGACTTCCGGACAAATCAAAAAAGGGAAAACCATTTCCACCTATTTAAAAGCCATTAAAAACTCTACTGAAATTAAGCATATCCGAAAAGCTATGGCCAAGGATGGAGTGGCTTTACTAAGAATGTACCTTTGGCTACAAGCGCAATTAGATAGTCGAACGGTATCTGAATTTGAACTAGGAGAAAAATTAGCCAACTTTAGATCTCAACAAGGACTGTATCACGGAGAAAGTTTTGCAGCAATCGTTGGCTATCAAGGAAATGGAGCGATTGTGCATTATAGACCCATGCCCGAAACTTCGGCAGCAATCAAAAAGAAAGGTATTTTATTGCTCGACTCTGGTGGTCAATACGAAGATGGAACGACAGATATTACGAGAACCTTTGCTTTGGGTAAACCAACTAAAGAACAAAAAAGAAACTTCACTTTAGTCTTAAAAGGACATATTGCCATCGCAAGTATGGTTTTCCCTAAAGGCACAAAAGGCGTTCAGTTAGATGCATTTGCACGACAGCCACTTTGGCAATATCGCCTCAATTATGGGCATGGAACTGGACATGGTGTTGGCTTCTTCTTGAATGTCCACGAACCACCTCAAGGATTTGCGACTAGTTTAGCGCGGGGAAGTATGCCTTTTGCACCTGGAATGGTTACGTCAAACGAACCTGGGTTTTATAAAAATGGAGCCTATGGCATTCGTATTGAAAATTTAATCTTGTGCGTGGAAGACGAAAGTAATGAATTTGACACTTTTTATAGATTTGAAGACTTAACCTTATTTCCTATTGACAAACAACTGATAGACAGCAAATTACTGACTAAGCAGGAAATCGACTGGCTAAATAACTACCATCAAAAAGTATTCAGTGGCTTGTCTCCATTATTGGAAAAATCAGAGATTAAATGGTTAAAAACACAATGTAGTAAATTATAATAAATATGAAATATAGAAGGCTTCACAACGAAGAATTAAAAGAATTAGAAAAGGATTTTGTTAAGTTTTTGGCTGCCAATCACATCACTGC
>CALLVC010000214.1 GCA_938010785.1 uncultured Saprospiraceae bacterium | reverse complement strand
GGGTTTTACGATTCCCATATTTGTCTGAATAACAGGAATGTGTGTCACCTGTCCTCTGGAAGATAGTATTCCAAAATGACGCATTCTAGCAAAGCCGTGTGGCAAGATATGCAAAGCAAATCGTCGAATAAATTCCAAGACGGCTAAAGTCATTTCTTTGATGGTGCCGCCCGTTTTATACGCTTTGTAAGAAAATTTTACCGCATGGTCACCCACGTCTTTTAACCGATAATTAGAAATGGCAGTTTTATGCGTATAACGCCCTAAATACTCAATAACATTTTCTGGTTTAGCAAAAGGTCTTTTGGCATAAACCACCCACTTTTTTCTGTATAATTTTTCTTTTAACTCATAAGGAAATTCGATAGCTTGCTTATTGGCTAATTCTTTCAAAGCTGCCATGAATTTACCTTTAAACACTTTTCGTAGCGCATTTCTAGGGAAAAGGTATTTCCCATCAGTACGCGTATTTTTCCATTTTCCAGCAGTAGTCAATCCGCCTCCTGGAACGATACAATGTAAATGCGGATGCAGGCTTAAATTCTGACCCCAAGTGTGTAAAACAGTTGTCATACCCGTTTTTGCACCCAAATATTTGGGGTCAGCGGCAAATGCTTGAACAGTTTGCCAAGCAGTTTTAAAAAGCAGTCCATATAGCAATCGTGGATGTAGTAAACATAGTTCGTTTAGTTCGTGCGGAATGGTAAAGACCACATGAAAATAAGGTACATCAAGTAGTTTTTCTTCCTGTCGAACAATCCAAGATTCCCGTTTCAATGCCCCACAAGTCGGACAATGTCGATTGCCACAACTATTATAGCTGATTTTATGAAATCCGCATTCCCCGCAAGCATCAATATGCCCTCCTAAATCGACCGTTCGGCATTTACTAATAGCGGATAAATGTTTGATTTTAAAAGTATTAAACAATCCCGAAGTAGTAATTTTATCCCAATGCGCTCGAAGAATCTGACCAACACTATATTGCCACCGCATCTACTCTTTTGTTGATGTTTTCTTGAGCTTGATTCATAATCCGTTCTAAGGGAGAATAAGCGCCATGGCGAGGTAGATTACCCACGATATGGACATATATTAGGGTGGTATCTAGTCGAGCATGCCCTAGGTTTTCTTTAAGAGAAAATAAATCGGCTGTATCTTCCAAAAAATGGGTCGCATAACTGTGCCGTAAGGTATGCATCGAAATGTCTTTTTGGATGGAAGAATTTCGAAGGCTTTGTTTGAGAATAAACTGGATGCCTCGTTTGGACATGGGGTCTCCTTTACTTTTTCCGTTGAATAAAAAGTATTTGGGACAAGCTGCACTTAGGTATGTTTTCAGGCCTCGAAGGATATTTTCATCGACTGGAATATATCTGCTTTTGCCATTTTTACCTTGCTCAACAAAAATAGTTTTACGTTCAAAGTCAAGGTCAGAAATGCGTAGGGCTGCCACTTCAAAAAGCCGTAATCCAGCCGCATAAGTCAATCCCAACAACACTCGATGTTTGAGTAATTTAGGAGTTGAAAGTAGTTCAAAAACCTCTTTTCGATTGAGGATAACGGGAAGTTTGTTACTCCGTGCAATTTGAGGTAAAGCGATAGCTCGGTCTTCCCGTCCAAATAATCGAAAGAGGTAACGCAGCCCATAAACAGCATGTTTGAAATACGTTTCAGAGGGATTTCTGCTACTCCGAATTTCGGCGAGATATTCATTAATCACTTGATCAGAAAGTTCAAGCGGAATTTGATTAAAAAATAAAGAAATATGAGCGATACTTCGCCCATAACTTTTTAGAGTAGCTGAGGATAAGCCACTCAAAATAACTTTTTGTTCTAGTTTTTGGTACATTTCTAAAAAGCCTGTAACTTCACGGCAGGCCCTAGCTGTTACCGTTCCTTTTTTTTCATCTTGAAAAATTTTTAATTAATCATTGACAAAATTGTCAGGACAAAGATATTTGATTTTTTATAAGGGAGAACTTTAGTGGAGGGTAGCTACCGAAGGTTTTTGTTCAACCATGTGTTTGGCACCAATCCATATATGCGCCAAGATACCCCCTTCCAGCATCGTTTGTTGGTCACTAGCTGAGACGCCATGTGCCATTAGTAAAGCGGGACTACCTATAATTAATAAGAAAATTAAAAAAGTATTTAATTTAATTGAGTGTAAAAAGGGATTCATGAGGAATAAATTTTTTATTGATGATTAGACTTATTGATGGGAACAAGCCTATGAAAAGTGTTTTATTTATATACGATTTAAAAGGGTATTTTGGATGTTTATTAGTGTCTTTTAGCATAAAAAAAGCTCCGACACGATGTCAAAGCTTTTGATAAGACCTTTTTCTTATTAACGATTTTGGTGTACTGTTAGGGAGTTTTACTTATTATTTTTGGTGTTTAGACTAAAATTGTGGTTTTATGAATTCCACTCAATTTGTCCAAGTACATTATTTTCAATTTTATTTCTTGATTTATTTCATTCAGATACCCTAGTTCAAAATTTCGGATGATAGAGCAGTCATCAGCTTTATCAAGCTGCTTTTTGAAGATATTTATCGACGATTATTTGATGCATTATTTTGAACAAAGAATTGAAAAGTTTTTCAGGTTGTTCATCAAAATCTGAAAGCTGTTGCCAGAAGGTAACAAAGGTTTGCTTGATTACCTCTGAGGCAAGTGACTCAGATTGCAATTTGTGAAAAGCAATACCATACAAACTATCTCCATATTTTTCTAGAATGGCAGGAATTGCTTGCTCATTTCCATTCTTAGCCATTTGGATAATTTGTTCGTCAGAATTGATAGGTGTTAGCACTTGATTGTTAGTTTTAATGAAAAATTGGCGATGCGGTTATTCTTTATAAAAGAAACGCATCGCCTAGTTTTTTGGTAGACTACCATTTGATTTTCTTTTGATTAGAAAAAATTAGTTGGTAACTTACCTAACAGGGGGTGACAAAATTTACTTTAGCTCCAAAATGATTCTCTTAGGGGGTATCTAAACCGACTCAATTTGGGGGATACTTTAAAATGATTTACCTCATTAGGGGAATTATTAGTCACTAGTGCAAGTAGTTTCGATACCAACAGGTAAATCTATGAGAAAGTTAAGTTTTAACAGTTAGGTGATTTTTTACTATCCGTTAGTATCTTAGTCGATTATTACTTTTGAGTATTAGCCTTTTTGATTAACGCTCTACAAATTTAAATTCCATATAATGCTAACCATATTTACGCTTATGTTTATTTATGTGCCTACTTATTTTAAGCTCGATGCAATAAAGCGGTCCCGTATCTTGCTCTAACCATGCTCTTTAGTTTCTTTCTAGCAAAAAAGATTCTACTTTTCACAGTACCAATAGGAATATTCATTGACGCTGCGATTTCATCGTAATGGAATCCTTCATTATACATATTGAATGGCTTCTTAAAATCATCTGCAAGACTCTCTACCATTCTTGTCAATTCCTTCATCATAATGATAGAATTGGCATTTCCCTCTACAGACTTATTTTCTACAAAATAACTAAAGTCTTCAATAGGCGCTTCTACTTTATTTCTAGTTTTTCTTTTGCGATAATCATTGATGAAATTATTTCGCATAATTGTTGTTATCCACGCTTTAAAATTCGTTCCCACCAAAAATCTATCTTTGTTTTTGAATGCTCTACACAATGTTTCTTGCATCAAATCTTGTGCATTTGTAGTATTTCGAGTCAATTTCATGGCAAAAGCAAATAATAGGGCTTCTAATGGCTGGTACTTATTATTGAATTCTAAAGTTGTCATATCTTATTTTAAAGTCAAGAAAACGGATTCAGTTTTGTATTAAAGGTTGGTTTAGGCAACCATATAAGCTTGCCCCCAACCTACTTTGAAATATTCCTTAGCAAATCGAATATGAGTTCGTTTTACCCTAAAGTGTAATTCATTGAAGATGTCAAGTTCTTGTTCTAATTGCTGTATTTCTTCGGTAATCTCATCTTGTGCGATATTCGACACAAACTCCTTTTTTGATTTTGTCAACAATAATTGGTGCCGAGCGATGAGATTATTTAAAATGTGCTGTAATTTATCTTGTTTTATTAGATACTTGAATGCCTGATTTCTGATTTCTATGTCTGGATGTTTCTCCGAAATAACTGCTAACATAAAAAAATACAATTCAACGTCTTCCTTAGAATAGCTCAAAGCGTCACCTATATAGTCTAATGCTAAAGGAGTAATTCTTTCTTCGTTTCTTACAAATGTTAAGTTAGAGGTTGTCATTTTTTCAGTTTACGTATGTTATTGTCGATGTTGTACATTATCCTGTTTTGCCAAAGGTGTGCCATTAATCATAAAGTATTGATATTCAGATGTTTATAAAAATGAGATTATTTTTTTTTGATGATATTTCATCTAATTAATGATATTTCATCAAAATTTTACTAGTTTAAGACTAGCTTTTTCTTAAAAAAAGAAGCATTTGTAAAACAAATTTCTTGTTTTGAGCAAAAAACTGATTAACTATTGAGTTATTGTAAACAAATTCAAAGGATATCCTTTATTAAAGTACTACCCCATTAATTGGCAGCACATAAATCAATTTTAAACTATTTTAATATGAAATATTCTGTTTTTTCAATTTTCATCTTATTTCTATGCAATGCATGTAATATAGAATCCAACCCCAATCTAAACAAGAAAGGAGAAGACAAACTAGAAAAGCACGAAGTCTTCCAAGGATTGGCGGATATAAGCTATATGGATACCGTTTATGTGCCTATTTATTCAGATATCTACAGTAAGTCAAAAGATACTCGTTTTTTACTAACAGCGACTTTGAGTATTCGGAATACAAGTCTGACGGATTCCATGTATCTGAAAGTAATTGATTACTATGATACGGACGGAAAGTTAGTAAGACATTATATTGATGGTGATTTATTATTGAAACCCATGCAGTCTATTGATTATGTGATAGAAGAGAAAGATGAGGTGGGAGGTACTGGTGCCAACTTTATTTTAGTTTGGGGGGCTAAATCTGATAAAATTAAACCTGTTTTTCAAGGGGTGATGATTTCTATTGCTGGACAACAAGGAATTTCCTTTATAACGGAAGGGGTTTCTATCAGTCAAAGATGAGTTAGGCAAAGTAAAATAATTAATTAGCCATTTATGAGTTCATCTTTTTTACTAGCATCCCGTCCGCTATGCGGTTCACCCATACGGGCTTATGTTGAAAATGCCTGCCTCTGCCGGCAGGCAGGCTCGCCATAGCGGTGCT
>CALLVC010000213.1 GCA_938010785.1 uncultured Saprospiraceae bacterium | reverse complement strand
ATAACCTAAAAAGTCAGACTCATAGCCATGTTTTATTTCGCCTTTGAAAACAGGAATGTTATTTTTTTCGCTAAAATACTCTAGCATTTCTTTGTTGTCTTTCCCTGTAGTTTCACCTGATGTTACTACTTTAACGATTCCATCCTTTTCATTATGAAGCAGCTCCATTTTTTTACCATCTGGCAATTGCCCTTTAGCACTTTCTTTTTTCTTTTTCCAAAACATAATAAAATCTTTTATTTTTTATCTAATCGAACCCTTGGGTCTACCAATACATACAAAATATCTGCAATCAATAATCCTACCATTGTTAAAATAGCCGCTATCATTAAAATAGCATAAACAACTGGCCAATCAGCAGTTTGAATCGACTTAAATAATAACCAGCCCATTCCTGTTATATTAAAAATTAATTCTACGATTACACTTCCCGCAAAAACGCTTGGTAATACCGAACCAAAAATAGTGATTAAGGGGAAAACAGAATTTTTGAAACCATGTTTCCAAATAACTGATTTGGCAGAAAGGCCTTTGGCGCGAGCTGTTCGAATAAAGTCCTGTTGCATAGTCTCTATCATACTACTCCGCATTTGTCTAGAAATGAAGGCTAAAGAACCATAAGTCAAACAAAAAATAGGTAGAAATAATCGAGTCATATTTTCCCAATTTAATTCATCTCCTTTTAGACCAATAGGTGGAAAAATCTTCATGCCATATTCCGAGGTAGTAAAAAAATTAACTAATAAAGTACCTATCCAAAATACTGGTAAGGAATAGAAAAGTAATAATACAGTAGAAATTATTTTATCAAAGCGAGTATCTCGATAAATCGCAGAGTAGGTACCTAATGGAATAGAAATCAGATACGCCAGAAAAATAGCTGGAATATTAAGATAGAGTGTCCAAGGTAACTTGGTTTTTATCTTATCAGCTACGGGCAATGCATCTTGATGGGAAATACCAAAATTGCCACTAAGAAAATTAGTTATCCAGAAATGATATTGATTATCTATTCCGTACCAATGAAAACTAGGGATTAATAACTTATTTGGAGTGGCTTCTGCTTTTATGGTATTATAAGCGGTAGCTAATTCAAGGGTTTGTGGTTTTATATCGGTTAATAGGCTGTCGTCAATAGCAGCTTCTATTTTCGTTAATTGACTAAGAATCACAGGGTCTTTGGAGGAAACCTGTAGGAGATTAATGGCCTTTTGAATTTTGGTGATGCCTTTGCTGCTGTGTTGTTCACCAATGCTTTCGAGTCGATTATCTATTTGATTGAGTGTTTGTCGATACTGATTAATTTGTTCCCAGTTACCATACTGCCCGATTAATTCATGTGTGGCATTTCTTCGCTCTTCTCTAAAAATTGTAAATAGTGTTCTAGGATGAGCTGCAGTGGAAAAAGCAAAGTAAAAAATCGGTTTGTCGTACCCTTTTTGATGGGCTTCATTCATGCACGTCTCTAAATCTGGACCATTAGGGTCTTTATCGCACAGTAGTTGTTCTCCCGCTGCTTTACTCAAAAAAAAGATGATTAAAGAAACAATGAAAAAAGTAGGTATGAAATAGAGAACTCTTTTGAATAAGTATTGTAGCATAAAAGGGATTTAGAAATGCAAAACTTATTTTTTATAAATACTGATTTTGCTTAATTTCAAATTTACCATAGTTCTTTTGTAAGTCCAAATTATTCTTCGTCGAGTGTAGGGTTTTCTTATAAAAATACTTAGCTAGGCGTCCCTCACAAATTTTGCCGTATCGAACGGCAAAACTTGTAAAAAGGGGATTTAAAGGGTGATTGGGACTCTGCCTGTCCCGAATTTATTTCGGGAATGTCCCAATCAATTAACATTTACTCGGATGTTTCATTTTTATAAGAAAACCCTTTCGTCGGGTGTTATATATAAATTTAGAGCCAATCATACTTTACTCGAACACTACTGAATATTTGTTATCTTGAGCTTTTATTTTAAGCAGCACCAAGATTATCGTTTATAATGATTGAATTAGTAAAAAGAGCAGAACAATTTTCAAATAGAACCGCTATTGTTTCTAACCAAACAGCTTATTCTTTCCTGCAATTATTAAATGTCTCTGGTTCAATAGCGGGCCATTTACTAGATGGTTCGGAAGATTTGAGGGAAGAGCGAGTGGTATTTCTAGTGCCGCCTAGTTTTGAATATGTCGCTACTCAATGGGCTATTTGGCGTGCAGGTGGGATTGCTGTGCCTTTGTGTACTTTACATCCGCTACCTTCCTTACAATACGTGATAGAAGACACAGCAGCGTCTATTTTAGTTGTAAGCGAAGAATACAAAGCTTTGCTTTCTCCGTTGGCTAAAACGCGTAATATGCGCCTGTTATTAGTCGGAGAATTGATGGATAAACCAATGGTTGATTTACCCGAAGTAGCCTTAGATAGACGAGCAATGATTTTATATACGAGTGGGACGACTAACTTGCCTAAAGGGGTGGTAACTACGCATAAAAATATTCAATTTCAAATAGAAACTTTGGTCAATGCTTGGGAATGGGACAGAGATGACCATATTTTAAATATTCTCCCATTGCATCATGTCCATGGAATAATTAATGTGCTAAGCTGTGCACTTTGGTCAGGTGCTTGTTGTGAATTCTTACCAAAATTTGATGCAGAAAAAGTATGGCAAAAATTGAGTGGTGGACAATTGACTTTATTTATGGCAGTGCCGACTATTTATTTTAAATTAATTGCCTTTTGGGATGCGGCTTCGACTAAGGAAAAAGAACGCTTATCAGCAGGTGTAAAAGCATTGAGATTAATGGTTTCTGGTTCTGCTGCTTTGCCTGTTCCTGTTTTGGAGAAATGGCGAACGATTAGTACTCATACTTTATTGGAGCGATATGGAATGACGGAAATAGGAATGGCTTTGTCTAATGCTTATCGAACGGAAAGACGTCCTGGACATGTTGGGTTGCCTTTACCTGGGGTAGCTATTCGCTTAGTCGATGCGAATGGAAAAGATGTAAAAGCTACGGGAGAACCTGGCGAAATTCAAATAAAAGGTCCCAACGTCTTCAAAGAATATTGGCGAAAGCCGAAAGCGACGGCAGACGCATATATGGACGGATGGTTTAGAAGTGGAGACGTAGCTATTTTTAATGATGGTATGTTTAAAATACTAGGGAGAGATTCCGTAGATATTATAAAATCAGGAGGATATAAAATTTCTGCTTTGGAAATTGAAGATATACTGCGACGACATCCACAGATTAAAGAATGTGCAGTTGTCGGCATTCCCGATAAAGAGTGGGGAGAAATTGTTGGGGCAAGTCTTATTACTACTGATGAGACAGTAGATTTTGACCAAATTAAAAAGTGGCTCAAAGAATTATTACCTGCTTATAAAATCCCTAGAAAATTTATCATTCAAGAGGAGCTACCTCGAAATACCTTAGGAAAAGTGACGAAGAAGGTATTGAAAAAAGAATTTGAATAATTTAGATTTTTAAAAATTTTAAATAATCGTGTTCTAATAGATGAATCGTTAAAGCTTTGCAGATTTGAACTTAATTCTTGAACTTGAACTTAATTCTTGAACTTGAACTTGATTCTTGAACTTGATTCTTGAACTTGATTCTTGAACTTGAACTTCTCTGCTTATTCTTCTTCTAATCTTTCTATCAATCGTCCTGCAATACCTAAGAAATCTTGTTCTGTAATAATACCGACTAATTCCTCGCCATGCACAACAGGAATGCAACCGATTTGATGTTTTTTCATCAAATTCATAGCTTCTATAATCGTAGCATCATGGTTAATAATAATTGGGTCGCTTACCATCACTTCTTCTACTGTTATCGTTTTAGCATCATTTAATTTATGTCTTTTACTAAATACTTTCAGCAACATTCTGGATGTAATCAACCCAACTAATTTACCTTTTGTATCTTCCACAGGTAAATAGCGCGTTTTTCGCCAATCCATCATTTCTGCTACAAACTCAATGATGTCTTCTTTGCGAACGGTGAAAAGGTCGGTTGCCATAAATTCTTCCACCTTTAATTTTGCTGGACGATATTCTTTCAAATCACTTAATTTTGGTAATTCCCATGTATGAACGGGTTTTCCCTCACTTTGATTCTTTAACATACATGCGGTCAAGACACTGACTGCTTCATCTGTGCTTACCTGCTTTTTTAACTTTGTGAAGGCACGCAACGTCCAACGAGCACCATTCATATGTTTTTTAGCTCTTTCTTCAATGATGGATAAATATTTCTTGATGTCTTTGGCGTCTACTTTTTTAGCCTTAAGTCCTTTTTTAGCTAGAGGTAGCAGATGTTTTAAAACCAAATCACAGGCCGTAATTTTTTCATCATTAAACCAAGTGAATTTGGAATCTATGCCAAATCTGGCGGCTTTACCAAAATTGTCTCTAGCATCTTCCCAAGACATGACTTTTCGTATATCTTCTATTTCTAATGCCATGCCTTCCATACAACCCAGCCAGAAAGCAGCATTGGCAAATTCATCAATTACGGTAGGACCAGCAGGCAATACCCTATTCTCTATTCGTAAATGCGGTTTTCCATTTGGACTAATGCCAAAACAAGGCCTGTTCCAACGATAGACCGTCGAATTATGTACTTGCAATGCACGTAGCTTTGGCGTCTCTCCTTTTTGAATCATTTCCAAAGAGTCTTCTTCAATATCGCCAGCAATTAGTACTCTAAATCGAGCGATGTCTTCTTGATAAATTTCCAAAACGGATTCTTGTAACCAATCACTCCCAAAAGTTACCCGAGGACTACGTTCTCGCATATGTTTATGCGTAGTACGTGTATCTACGGATTGTTGGAAAAGTGCAATTCTTGTTTCATGCCACAGCCGTTTGCCAAAGACGACAGGGGAGTTGGCTGCGATGGCCATAATAGGTGCAGCTAATACTTGAGCAATATTATACATCTTGACAAAATTGGATGGCTCAACCTGTAAATGCACTTGAAAACTGGTATTACAAGCTTCTAAAAGTGGCGAATCATGCTTAACTAGAATTTCATCAATACCCATTAATCGCAATTCATAAGAGCTGCCAATTAATTGGTCGGTAATTGCCTTCATCAACGCAGCGTAGCGTTTCATTGGCGTGAGATTATGTAATTCTAAATCGAATTTCCGTAGGGTAGGTAAGATGCCAGTCAGTAAAATATCTGCATCTAAAGTTTTAAGGGTTTCTTTTATTTTTCCAAGATTGTGTCGGTTCTCTTTCTCCATTTCACTCAAACACTTTCCTTTGAATTCTCTTGGCTTCAAATTGGTCTCTAAATTAAACTTTGCCAACTCTGTTTCTACCCAAGGGTATTCGGTCATTTTTGCCAAAGCTTCCATCGCTATAGGCGCAGGCTTATAAGTTTTATCATCCACTAAAACCATTTCCTGTTCTGCGCCAATTCTAGTTATTCCTTTCTCAAACCAATCGTTTTCTAACATATATTTCAATGCTTGTACGTCCTTTAATAAATGACGCATAAAACGATGCATTTCGTTTTTATCTTTGAGAATGGATACTTTTTGCTCGCCCATGATGACTGGTAGGAATCTAAGTTGAAAATACTAAATGAGTAGATAATATTAGGAGCTAAACAGGTGCTACTTTTTCTTTTTTTACAAATGCTTTATTTTCTTTCTTATTAGAACTTTGTTTGTTAAACTTGATTCTGCTTAATCTCATATCTATAACTGCTTTTTTTACTAAACTAATATCATTATACACTATTCCCTTATATGAATGAATCATATTTAGTAAATCTTCTAGAATTAAGTTTTCATTTACCAATGACTTTTTCTGGTTAGTTATTGAGTTGAATAATTTGGTAGTTACAATTACGAAAAAGAAAATTCCTGTAGAGTAAAGAAATGGAGCTAGAGAATTGTATTCCTTCTGTAATTCAAAAAAAAATTTTAAACCGAATAAGCAAATAAATATAGTTATGAAGAAGAATATTATTCCATTGTATTTAGAATTTCTAATATCGTCGTTAATAGTATCAATATTAGTAGAAATTTTTTCTGCTAATTCTATTAATTCCTCTAACTCATTTATTTTGTGTTCCTTCGTCAAGTTATAAAATTCATTTTTCCCCTTATTTTCATCTACATTTTTTTGTAATGATTCAGAGAATTTTTCGTACGCCGTCATTTTACTTTTATCAGCCATATTCAAAAATTTGCGACAGTTGTGAAAAAATGCTTCATTAAAGCTTTTCTATTTTCTTCTCCTCCTATCTTTGTTACTACTTTTTCTTTATTCCAAACAAAATCTTTTTCAAAAGAACACAATGGTATAGCAGCACATTTTAGTCTTTGTTCACCGATTATATTTAATGTTGATTGAATGACTTTACTAAATTTACTTTCTCCTTTCGGATGATAATATTCTTGTACTGAATTTAATGTACTATTATCAAAGAATAAATCTGCTTTGTTGACAATTATTAATAACCATTTAGGTGCTTTTCCTATAGCATAGGCTTTCTCTATCTCTTTACAAATTAACTTAAAATCTTCAAGTTCAGAATTGAGATTAAACTTTCTTACATCTTTTATTTGTTTTAGCCCTTCATTTTCAATCATTAGCTGTTTAATCGTTTTGTCTCGAACATCTGTAAAACCCCAATCTGCTACGTAAATAATGCCGTCTAATTTGGTACTATTATTAAATGCTTCATGTAAACCCAAATATCGTTCGTTGGTTGTCTGCCCTGGAATTACTCTTACGATATTCGTCCAATTACCAAGCGTAAATGCGTTAGATTCCACGTCTTTGGACGTTTCTGGAAGTTCCCAAGATAAATTATTTGTTTCTCCATATAGATAAGAAGC
>CALLVC010000212.1 GCA_938010785.1 uncultured Saprospiraceae bacterium | reverse complement strand
CGCTCTTTTTTAGGAAATTAAGGGCATCGCCCTGACCCCGTCTGTAGATTTGACGACATTTTTAGCACGTTTATAAGGAGCTGCCTGCCCGTATGGGTAGCTTCGGCACTTAAAAAGTACATCAGATTAAAGCCACACCCTTCAAGAAAAGTCATAAATCATTATTTATGAGGCTGTTGCGACACTTTGGAAGCTAGTTACACTTATGTCTTTTCCTTTTTAAAAATTTAATTGATAACTAACTGACTTGCTTCGGTGAGTCCCTAAAATCTAATGTACCATGTCTACTATTCAAACTACAAATCAAGCAATTGTTACTTCTTTAGCTCAGAGAATTATTATTGAAGATACACTTGAGTTTGACACTTAAGCTTGACACTTAAGCTTGACACTTGAACTTTCTCGGAAAATAGAACAAAAAAGCCGAAAGTGTAGTACACCTTCGGCTTTTTTGATTTATTTTAACTGCAAATCTTATTCAAGTCTGACCTCTGACATCCGTATGGACGGTCTGACTTCCCTGCCTATGCCGGCAGGCAGGTGACTTCTAGAGAATTATCCTAAATAAGATTTCAGTGCATTTCTATTATAAGATTTTCGCAATCGGCGAATTGCTCGCTCCTTAATCTGTCTAACTCTTTCTCTCGTCAAGCCGTATAGCTCACCAATTTCTTCTAGTGTCAAAGATTTGTGATTGTTTAATCCATAGTAAGAAGACAAAACTTCAACTTCTCTTGGAGATAGAATAGACAAACCATTTTTTACTTCTTCTTTCAAAGATTGGTCCATCAATCGACCGTCTGGAGTCATATCTTGTTCGCTAGAGATAACATCCAACATCGTTGAATCTCCATCTTCTCCACTCAAAGGTGCATCGACAGACAAGTGTCTACCGTTTCCTTTCAGCATATTGGAGATTTCTTTGGCAGTCATACCTAGTAAGTCTGCTAATTCTTCGTTGGTTGGTTCTCTTTCAAATTTTTGTACAAAAGATAAATAAGCTTCATTTACCTTATTGTAGGAACCTACTTTATTCAAAGGTAATCTGACAATTCTTGAATATTCTACAATAGCTTGTAAAATAGACTGTCGAATCCACCAAACAGCATAGGAAATAAATTTGAACCCTTTGGTCTCATCAAATCTCTTTCCTGCTTTCATCAATCCAACATTTCCCTCATTGATTAAATCACTGAGTGAAAGTCCTTGATTTTGGTACTGTTTTGCTACAGAAACTACGAAACGTAAGTTGGCCTTTGTTAATCGCTCTAAAGCTTGGTGATCGCCTCCTCGGATACGCCGCGCCATTTCAGCTTCTTCTTCTGCATTTAGCATGGATATTTTACCAATATCGTTTAGATACTTGTCTAATGCAAGACTTTCTCTCGTCGTAATCTTATTGGTAATTTTAAGTTGACGCATGGGAATTTTGGTTTAAAGATTATTTTAGTTTATGGTCGAATAAAAATACGTTTTGATAACGTAAATGTTACTCACTTCTTTTTATCCGAATGTTAAAAACTTGACTTTTCTGTTAAAAAAATTTATATCGTCAGCTTTCTTACATTTATTACAAAAAATCCTGCCAAAAAGTTTCTTTCTACCGCTTTTATAGTAGTAAAAATAAGTATTTTTTAACAAATTAACTTACATAAATATATGTAAAAACACAATAACAAATCATTGATTATCAATTATTTGTCTTATCTAACTGTAAACCAGTTATTTTTACATTTTCATTTACTTAAACCGTAAAAACTATAGAAAGAACACTAAAATTGGCACTATGTATAATATCCGTCAAATTATAATACGTTCTTTGCTTATTTAATTGATAACATTCTGATTTTTTGAAAAAAACTGGTACTAATATACAAAATAATAATTTTTTTTTTTTTGTAGATAAACCTATTTTTTTTGATAAAATCATTATTCAGCCAAATAAATGGTCCTAACTATGGTTGTTTTCGGATAATCTAATAACTTTACCCTTTGCAATATATGGAAATTTGTAGAATAAACTAGCTTGGCTTTTTGTCGGTTCTTCCATTTCTCTCTAGTTCTTTTTAACAACGAAAAAAAAACACGCTTCGTCTTACATTAATAACTTGATTTAACAATTCTATAAAATATGAAAGAGATTTCTAGGGCCTTTGATTGTATTTTTTATCAACAAAAAAATCATCCACTCAAAAAATCATTTACTTACCAACCTCCTGGAAAACCCGATTGGGTTTCTTTCAGTACGGATGATATTATTAGCCGTAGCCAAAAATTAGCAGTCGGCTTACTCAATTTAGGCCTCAAAAAAGGAGATAAGATTGCATTGATTAGTTATAAAAATCGACCTGAGTGGACGATGATGGATTTAGCAGCACAACAGCTAGGAGTTATTACGGTGCCTGTTTATCCAACTATTAGTTCTTCTGATTATGATTTCATCTTTAATGATGCCGATGTCCAATATGCTTTTGTTGGAACAGGAGATTTATATGACAAAGTCGATACCGCTAAAGCCAATATTCCTAGCCTAAAAGATATTTATACTTTCGACCGACAAGATGGTCGAAAATTTTTCGAAGATATTATGGATGATAGCCGTTTGGCAGAAGTTGCCGAATCTGCTGCCAACATACTACCTGAAGAAGTTTTAACTTTCATTTATACCTCTGGAACAACGGGTAATCCAAAAGGAGTAGTGCTGACGCATAATAATTTAGTGCACATCATTAAAAATACGGTCGACTTATTACCTACTGAAGCAGGTAATCAAGTGCTTAGTTTTCTTCCAATGTGCCATATTTTTGAAAGGACTGTTTCCTATAGCTACATGGCTAAATGTGCACAAGTCTATTTTACTGGAACCGATAATCTTGGTGGCCCAAATGGAGACTTGCAAGCGGTCAAACCTTATTTCTTTACCACTGTCCCAAGACTGCTAGAAAAGGTCTATGAAAAGATTTATAATACGGGCTTGACCTTGACTGGCGTAAAAAAGAAGCTGTTCTTTTGGGCACTCAGCAGAACTGACGATTATGAATACGAAAAAGAGTACAATGGTTTAGAAGGTATTAAACAAGGCATTGCGGATAAACTCATTTTCTCCAAATGGAGGGAAGCCCTAGGGGGGAATGTGAAAGGAATTGCTACAGGTGCAGCTCCATGTCCCGTTAAAATTATGAAGGTTTTTTCTGCAGCAGGTGTTCCTATTCGAGAAGGTTATGGATTGACAGAAACCTCTCCTACTCTTACGATTAATACTTTTGAAAAAAATGGTGCTTTGGCTGGTACGGTTGGGCGCCCTATTGAAGGCGTCGAAATATTAATTGACGCTTCAGAAGGGGAATACAGAGATGGGGAAGGAGAAATCTTAGCCTGTGGGCCAAATATCATGCAAGGGTATTATAATAAACCTGCTAAAAATGCCGAAGTATTCAAAGATATTGATGGAAAAACATGGTTCAAAACAGGAGATGTTGGTAAAATGGTCAAAGGTCCGGGAGGACACGATTTCTTAAAAATCACCGACCGTAAAAAAGAATTATTAAAAACTTCTGGTGGTAAATATGTTGCACCAGCTCCTATCGAAAATAAATTTAAAGAGGATTTCTTAATCGAGCACATGATGGTCGTGGGAGAAAAACGAAAATTTGTCTCTGCGGTTATCGTTCCTTCAGAGGAAGCTTTGCAAGCGTGGTGCAAAGAAAATGGAGTTGCTTGGACAAGCCTAGCAGATGTTTGTAAAAATGAAAAAGTCATCGCTCGCTATCAAGAAATTATCAACCAATTTAATCCTTTGTTTAGCCATATCGAACAAATCAAAAAATTCACTTTATTGCCTACCACATGGGATGCAGTCAAAGCAGATGGCTCTACCGCGGAATTGACGCCTACTATGAAATTAAAAAGACGTGTGGTAAGAGAAAAATTTGACAAAGAAATCAGCGAAATGTATGCTTAGGCTAGATACTGGATGCTAGATGCTGGTCACTAAGTACTTAGCATCCAGCATCCAGCATCTAGCATCCATTATCTAGCAACCAGCTATGCGACAAAAAAATAAACTCGGTCTTCTTCTACTTATTCTCTTCACTTGTATCGTCCTGTATATTCGATTTGGAGACATATTAACCGCTTCTCCCAATCATGTAATTCAAGGTTATGGAGATGCATTTAATGCCTATAATTTGGTAACTTATCATGCCAAATACGATGAAACCTATACCGTTTTTGAAGGCATGGCTTATCCTTATGGGGAACATGTGACCATCGCATCTACCATTCCTTTAATTTCTAATGGGCTAAAGTTTCTTAAGTCGATTGGGCTAGATTTGACCGATTACTCGATTCCGATTCTGCATTATTCGATGCTATTTTCGTATTTGGTTTGTGCTATTTTCCTGTATTTAATTTTTTCTAGGCTGGCATTGCCTCCGTGGTATAGCTTGATAATAGCCATCGCCTTAACTTTTATGTCGCCTCAAACAACGCGCTTATTTGGGCATTATGGACTGGCGCATTTATATGCTATTCCAGCCACCATTTATTTTCTAATGCGCTTTGATGAACGCCCAAATTGGTGGTCGAGTATTGGTTTATTTTTGACGGTATTGCTTACTTCTTTGATACAATTTTACTTCTTTGCCATTACGGCATTTATGATAGGCTTTTTCTATTTCTTTTCTTTTATAAAAAAAGCCAAACCTTCTGAAAATAATGGTCAATGGGTATTTCCAAAATCGGATTTCCTCCAATATGCTATCCATTTTTCTTTTCAAGTTTTATTGCCTTATGCGCTGTTCTTGTTTTGGTTTGCCCAATACGACGTACCAAATCGACCAGACAAACCCTACGGTTTTTTACTATTCGTCTCCCATTGGGAAGGGCTTTTCTTATCGCTTAGAATGCCTTATTATAAATGGATAAGTGAAAATATCATCCAAATCAGAAAAGTCAATTTTGAAGGCTTGGCATATGTCGGCATTGTTGCTTTTGGTGTATTTTTGACGATGTTATTCCATTGGCTAGGTCATTTCTTTCAGCGCTCGTTTTTCCAAAAAATGACCGTACTGACTTCTAAAAAAGCAGAAAAGGTTTCTCAAACAGAGCTAACGATGATGCGTGGCTTGGAACGAATGGTTTATGATGATGCTGATTTTTTAAGGCGCTTGTTTGCGATGGCTTTTCTCTTACT
>CALLVC010000211.1 GCA_938010785.1 uncultured Saprospiraceae bacterium | reverse complement strand
AAACTCCTCCGTCAAACAGTTTTTTGACGGGCATCCGCCACCAGTTCTACCGTGTTCCTAGATGTTGAGGCTTGTGCTAAAAATAAAATTTTAGTTTTCAATATTTTATATATTAATATTTCTTATTGTCCATTAGAATAGCTAAATGTTGACCTAGGCGGTTTAATTAATGTGTAAGTACGTGGACACAATTATCTTATATTTTATGACTGGCACTTTTTAATTTAGGCATCCCATCCGCAAGCGGTTCGCAAACCATGTTTGCTCATGTTATTTTTTGTAGCAATAGCGGTGCTATTACCACAAAAAATGCCTCGTCTAAATCAAAAATTCCCTTAGTCAAAAATTAAATTTAATTATGTCCAAGTACTTATGAAAAGAAAACCAAGTCTAACTAGAAAATAAGCTACCGTTCGAACAATTGCTCCTACCACAAACTATGAGCACTATGTGAAAAAACTATTGTGGCTATGTGTTAAAAATAAAGGAGACTAAAAATTGTCAATGAATACTATGCTTAAAGTCCTCCATTCCGAATAGATAATACTTTATAAACCACATAAGTAAAAACACACAGAAAACATAGTTTTAAAGAATGTCTATAAAATTACTGGGCGACTTGAGGTTGCTCAGTAATTTTTTTGTTTAAACGTTAATTCTAGATTAATTCAATGTTAAGTGGTGCCTATAAGGATTACTTAATGTTAACTTTATGTAAGTTTAAATAATTGATAAAATAAATGCCTGGAAAACTATTTTATTAGGCTTTATTCGTTTTAAGCCCTCGTATATTTTGTAAAAATAAGATTTTATAAGAAAAAATAGGATACAAATAAAAATTTTAACTTCTTCAAACTTGACCCAATGTTAATTTAACGTTAACTTTGAGTAAAATAAAAGTGAAAAGAGATGAAGAGATTAATTATTTTATGCTTATTTATAACACAAATCGCAGAGGCTCAGAACTTTGTATCTTTTTTAGATGTAGATGCAGCGCCCTCGAAAGTAAAGAATACCCCACTTGCTACTAGCGCAACTATACCTTTTACCATGCTAGAAGGGATGATGGTGGTAGAAGCGACCGTAAATAATCAAAAAGGAAATTTCATCATTGATACAGGTGCACCGACTTTAGTATTGAATGAACGTCCAGTATCCAAAGTACAAGTAGGTAGAGGTATTAGTGAAGGTTTAGTAACAGATGAAGTAATCGTAAAAGAATTTAATTGGTCAGGAATTAATAAAAAGAACGTAGATGCTTTTAAAGTAGACATTAGTCATTTAGAAAAAGTATCGGGAAAAGAGTTGGCGGGGATAATCGGATATGAAATTTTAAAAGAAGTTGAATTATTAGTAGATTATGCTGCTCAAACGGTTGTATTAAGTCCAATAAAATCCAAAAAGTCAGCTATCAAAAAGCCAATTGCGGTTATTCCATTTACCATGCAAGCGCATTTACCTGTAATCAAAGTGAAAATTGGAAAGAAGAAATTAAGATTGGCTTTAGATACCGCTTCAGAAAGTAATATTTTAGATGCTAAGATTTATAATAAAATAAGCGCTGACCTTATTTCTAATGAGCAAGTTGGCGAAATCCAAGGAGTTGACCAACAAATTAAGCAAGTAAAAGTAGCCACTATTGCTCAAACAGATGTTAAGGACCTACCGTTCGATAATATGCCTTATTTATTCACCGATTTAGCTCACTTAAAATCGGAGAGTGGCTTGTATATTGATGGACTTTTAGGGTATCCTTTTTTCAAACAAGGGAAAATGTCTATTAATTATAAGGAGCAGAAGATTTATGTGTGGCGCTAAATTAGATGATAGAATTTTTTGTGAGTTCTTCTAAAAAATCATCAATACTGATAATATCTATCGGAGGGAAGGGTATCTTTTTTAAGGCCGAAAAAGGTTTATCATCGGTGACTACATACATTACTCGACCTGCAATAGCGCAATCTACAAATTTATTATCATCAGGGTCTTTATGAATCAAATTACATTTAAAACTTACAACTTCTCTAAGCCTGCACCCGACTCAACACGTACAACATTTCTCGTCCAATCTGCCGACTTCGTTCCATATATTTTTCACTTTCCAAAGGGGTCTCGTCAAAAGCTTTAGGGTCATCAAAAGGCAAGGCTAATCTAAAGTCTGCACCTGAGATAATAGGACAACCCACATCCGCAGAAGTACAGACCATAATCGCCCCAAAATCTATGGAAGGATTTGGAGGACTATCATATTTTTTGGAAAAGGCTTCATAGGGTAAATCGTTATTCCGCCAATTAACTTCATAGATAGGATTAGTAGGTGTTTTAAATTCCTTACTTGTAATATCGAAACCTAGCTTTTTTAAGGCGGTGACTGCTCGGCTATTAAAGGCAGTAGCTTCTGTTCCACCTGAAAACGTAGCGACCTTAGGCAAGCCATAATAATCCGCACCTACGGATAGCCAAATTTGTCCCAAATGACTCCGCCGAGAATTATGGGTGCAAATGACAATGATTTGAGGCGTTTCTTGCTGTTGGAATTTATGGGTAAAGTATTCGCTTAGGCGAACTAATAGTTTTTTGCGTTCAGCAGAAATAAGGGAGAATTCTTTTTCTAATTGCTGACAAGTAGCTTCAACTTGTTTTAAGAGGGTAGATGAAGTGATAGGCATAATAAAATCTTTTTCCGCAAAAGAAAGATATTACATCGCCAGATGGGTGAAATTAATGTTAAATTTTAAGGTATTTTAGGTTAAGTTTTTGTGCCCTCTGTCTTAATCTTCTCTATTAACCAAATCAATAGAAAAAGCGGTAGTAATTTCTCGGACTAAAGTCCTTTGACGGAACAGCATGAATGCTGTGCTACCAGTTAATCTTCTCTATTTACCAAGTCGATTGAAAAAGCAGGCATACAAATGGAAATATAAACCACTATTCTCCGTACAACCCTTGCTTATCCAAAAACTTCAATACCTTCTTTTTAATCGCATCTCTTTCTTTGGCAAGCGATAAATCTTTTTTGATGGAAATTTCGTGAATGTTAACACCTTTGGCTTTGTAAGAAAAATCTTTTGGCGGGTTACCGATAAGCAGTAAATAGTCTGCTTTGGTGTCAAGCGCATCTTTTAGAGAGATGAGTTTTTCTTTGGAAGGAATCATGTCTTCTTCCAATATTTTGGCGACTTTTTTACTAATTTCCAATTTATTAAAAGCAGTCGTTTTAATCTTTAGCTTTTGAGCAGAATAGAATCGCAAATAGCCCTCAGCGAAAAGACTATAATGACCTACTTCTCCAATAACAAGTACTTTGATTTTTTTCTCCATTGGGGTAACTGAAGTTTCCTCTTTTTTAGAAAGTTTAGTTGGTTGAATCAACCGAGCGCTCAAATTAGGATAATCCTTAGATAAATTGCTCATTTTGAATGGAGTAATGAGGTTGTTAACAATTAATAAATCTTGAATTAATATTAAGTTAACACAAAAATATCGGATAGGTCGCTAGGATGCTAATTTTTAAAGATTAATTTTTAAAAATCATACACATTTTTTTTATCCACTTATTTACTCAGTAATCTATGAAAACCCCTTTGTCCGATTACCATCGGCGGCGTTTTTAAAAAGAGTATGGTTTTAAAACTCGCTTAATGAAAAGTTAACCTATGTTTAATATGATTTGTGTACGTTTTTAATCCGTTCTCTCGTCTTAGTTTTAATGGTTTGAAATCCGTGTGGAAGTAAAATCCACGTGGACTTATTTTGACATATTGATTTTGGATACAAAACCGATTATTACTTTTTATCTGATGCAAATAGAGCATCTATACGCTATTATACATTTTAGGACACAGAGCTCACGAAGAAGGCACAAAAATTCCAGAGACCTGAAGTTTATAACTTTGAGAACTCTGTGTCTTCTCTATGTGCTCTGTGTCCAAATCTATTAACTCCTTCAATTTTACATAGTGCATAAAAATTTCATCAATTACACCAATCCGTCTTTTGACAGCAAAAACAGTTGTTACTTAGACCCAAAGCGAAAAGCATTGGCGAAGTTAGCCTACAACACCAAAAAGCACGATGCAAAAAATGAGCAGGAGGGAAAGTTTAAAAAATGGGTATTAAAATGCTGGAATAGCTTACTTAGAAAAGCGAAATAAGCATATTATAGGGCTAATGAAAATAGTCACAATTTCTACGTTAACTTAACGTAAATTTTATTTAGCTAAAAATAAAATAGGTTTTTCAAAATTTTAATTCGTTATACGATTTAATTGAAAAATAAAAAATGGTAAATTTAAAATAATGAATAAACAAATTAGCCAATTTTTTTAGCACCAAAAAAAACGAAAACTTTTCTTAATCTACACTTAACATTCGCCCTTCCATCTTTTACAAAAGTTTAAACTTGCCTTAAATATTAGCTTATATACAAAATAGATATTTGCATTGTAATTAAAAATCATTCACAACATTGGTTTATCTATTTACAGCTATTATGAAAAAGATTCTTACATTTTTATCACTTTTATTTTTAGGATTAACAATCCAAGCACAAACCGTTGTCACAATTACCGATAACGACTTACAAGGAAACACAACCCATAATTGGACAGCGGATAATATTTATCTACTAGATGGTTTTGTATTCTTGGAAGAAGGCGGTGTTTTAAACATCGAAGCGGGAACTGTTATAAAAGGTAAAGAGTCGCCAAGTTCAAGTGATAATGCAACTGCATTAATTATTACAAGAGGGGCGAAAATAAACGCTATCGGAACGGCAGACCAACCAATTATATTTACGACGGAGATTGATGATACCTCAGATGATTTTGATTTATTCACAACAGATAGAGGTTTCTGGGGTGGATTAATTATTCTTGGTTATGGACAATTGGCGAATGCTACCCCTGAAACAAGAGTAGAAGGGATTCCTGATGGAGAAGCAAGAGCCTTATTTGGCGGAAATGATGATGCAGATGATTCTGGGGTTTTAAGATATGTGTCTATCCGACATGGAGGTGCCGAATTATCTCCTGGAAATGAAATCAACGGCTTGACTTTAGGTGCTGTAGGAAGTGCAACGACTATCGAATATATAGAAGTAGTTGCGAATGAAGATGATGGTATCGAATTTTTTGGAGGAGCAGTGAACGTTAAAAACGCCTCTGTCTCTTTTTGTGGAGATGATTGTTTTGATTGGGATTTAGGTTGGAGAGGAAATGGACAGTACTGGTTGGCTTTGACGGGCGAAGATAATGGAGACAATGGGGGAGAATTAGATGGTGCAAAACCTGATGATGGTGGACCTACTTCTAATCCTACTATTGTTAATGCCACTTTTATAGGGGCTGGTTGTAATGGACTTGCTTCAAATTCGACTGGCGTGTTATTTAGAGATGGTTCTGCTGGTAAATTTTACAATAGTATTTTCACAGACTTTAATGATGGAATTGAAGTAGAAGATAGAGCAAATGGAGTAGATAGTCGCCAGCGAATGGAAGAAGGAGAATTAGTATTAGCCAATAATATCTGGTTTAACTTCTGTAATGGAGCAGAATTAAACGCTGGGTCTAATGGAATCATTAGAGCAACTAGTGATGCAGAGGATGCGAATGCTCAATTTTTAGTGGACCACCTGATTGCTAATAATAATACTTTAGAAAATCCTGCCTTAAATAGTATCTCTAGAATAGATGATAATCGTTTTGACCCTCGACCTGCTGCTGATGGGGCTGCTTTTCAAAATTTGGCAACCATGCCTGCTAATACTTTCTTCGAGGATGCAGACCACAAGGGGGCTTTTGGAGCTAATATGTGGTTGAATGATTGGACTGCTTTGTCTACTTATGGGGTATTAGCAGAAATTGAAAATGTTGTTACAACCGCTACGGAAGAAATCGAAATTCAAGATAAAGGATATGCTTTAATTCAGAATAATCCAAACCCTACGGCAAATACTACTCAGATAGGATTCACCCTAGATACAAAGAAAAACATCAGCTTAACGATATTTGATTACACAGGAAAAGAAATTATCCGCTTAATTGATAATGACGAATATCCTGCTGGATTAAATACAATTGAAGTAGACGTAACGAACTTAGCGAATGGCGTTTATTTCTACACCTTGAATAATGAAGAAGTTGTATTGACCAAGCAATTGGTGGTACTAAAATAGAGACTTGTGAATGGTGATTTGTGATTGGTTTATTGCACAACTAATTTTTAATCATCGTTAGCTAATCTTATAACAAAAGCATCCTGCTAGATGCTAAATATCACTTAAACTCGGTGAGTACTGACTAATCTCAAGTCACTAATCACCAATCACTAATTTATCATGAAAATCAAACAAATCATTTTTTTCCTCGCTATTTTGCTAACAGGCACTAGCGTTTTTGCACAGCAAGGGACTATTCGTGGAACGATTAATGACCAAAAAACGGGAGAAGCATTAATGTTCACCAACGTAGTTGTGTTAAATACCAGCCCAGTAGTTGGTGCGCAAACAGACTTAGATGGTAATTACGAATTGAACATTGAGGCAGGAACCTATTCCTTAGAAGTGTCTTATGTAGGGTATACTTCGAAGACGATTACAGATGTGGTGGTGAAAGCGGACGATATTACAGTAGTAGATTTCCCGATGACGGATGAGAGTTTAGAATTGATGGAAGTCGTTGTAAAAGCAACAAGAATCGACCGTTCTGAAAATGCTTTATTAATGTTGCAAAAGAAATCTTATGCGATTCAAGATGGTATTTCTTCACAGGAAATGAGTAGAATAGGAAGTAGCAATGCAGCAGAATCTGCGAAAAGAGTTTCTGGAGCATCTGTTATTGGAGGAAAATATGTAAATATTAGAGGATTAAGTGACCGGTACATTAATACCCAAATGAATGGGATTCAATTACCAAGCACCAATCCTTACAAAAATAGTACGCCATTGGATTTAATTCCAGCGAACTTATTGGATAATTTAGTGATTACAAAAACATTCACGCCTGACCAACCAGGAACGGTAACAGGTGGAAATGTAAACTTAAAAACAAAGAGCTTTCCAGAAAGATTCACTTTATCTTTCTCAGCTTCTACGACTTATAATACGGTATCTTCTTTGAATGATAACTTTTTAACTTACCAAGGCGGAAAAACAGATTGGTTAGGTTACGATGATGGAACAAGAGCGATACCTGCTATTTTACAAGACCAAGCTAATAAAGACCTTTTAACTTCTAGTGCTTATATCCGAGGAAGAACGAATGATGAAGTAGCGGGATTAGTTGACCAAGCATCTAAGTCGTTAAATGCTCAAAAAACGGCAACGACGATGACGACGCCTTTGGACCAAAGCATCGCTTTTTCTGTAGGAAATCAAGTTCAGGTGGGTAATAACCCATTAGGCTTTCTAGTAGGGGTGAATTATAGAAGAAACTATCGGTCTAAGGTTGATTTGCAAAGAACGAATCCAGAATCTCCTGGATTAGATGCGGAGACTTTAAATGAGAACTTTAATTTAACGGGTAGCGAAGATGTTGAAAATGCACAGGTTGGCGCTTTAGCGAATCTATCTTATAAATTTGGAGGTACCAATAAAGTTAGCTTTAACGCCTTTTACAACCATGATGCAGAAAAAGGTGCAGGTTTTTTAAGTGGACCTTATAATGGTATTATTTCTGGTGGAAATGATTTCCAAACTAGAAGTTTATTATTCCAAGAAAGAGAGTTATTGAGTTTACAATTAATGGGGGAACACGTTTTGCCAGAATTGAATAACTTAAAAGTAGAATGGGCAGGAAGTAATGTAACATTATCTCAATCTGAGCCAGATTTACGTTTCTTTGCCAATACCTTTAATCCAGAAGCAGCGGCAGAGGGAAGCACCGCTTTCTTTATTTCTCCTGCTGAGTATCCATTACCTTTCCACTACTTTAGAGATTTAGCAGATGAACAAAGACAAGCTAAAGTAGATTTTACATTACCAATTACGGAAAATAAAGCGAATAAAATTAAGTTTGGTGCTTCTTATTCTACTAAAGATAGAACCTTTGGAGAAGAGCGATTCCAGATTCAAACTAAATCAGGAAACGGAGCAGCCTTTTCAGGAGATGCAGATGCTTTTTTTGCGGCTGACAATACAGGAATTCTTGGACAAGATAACAGAGATAGAAACATCATCGGTTTATTTGTAACTGACGAAAATGTAGCAGCTAATAATTATGTAGGAACAGAAAATATTTTGGCGGGTTATGCGATGACTACCTACGAATTCAACAAATTCCAATTCATTGGAGGATTGAGAGTAGAAACAACTGATTTTACGGTAACAAGTGCGGATGAAACGAAGGCACAAGGAAGAATTGATGAAGTAGACTTTTTACCATCTGCTAATTTAATCTACCGAGTGAGTGAAGCAATGAATATTAGAGGGTCTTTCAGTCAAACTTTGGCTCGACCAAATATGAGAGAAGTGGCACCGTTTTCAGCTTTTGATTTCATCGGTGGTCCAATCTTTACGGGTAATCCTGAATTACAAAGAACCTTAATTCAGAACTTTGATTTAAGATGGGAGATGTTTCCTAAGGCAGGTGAAATTATAGCGGTAAGTGCTTACTACAAGAACTTTGATAATCCAATTATCTCTGCTTTTATTCCAAGCGCACAGAATCCTGAGATTAAGCCAATTAATGTAGATGAGGCGAAGATTTATGGTGTAGAATTCGAATACAGAAAGAACTTAGGGTTTATCAGCAATAGCTTAAAAGATTTCAAATTTGCTACGAATGTTTCTTTGATTCACTCTGAGACAGAAATTCAAGATGTGGAATTAGTAGCCATTCGCGAAAACTTTATTTCTGACTTTGATGCGAAGCGACCATTCCAAGACCAGTCACCTTTCTTATTTAATGCGTCTTTGACTTATAATAATTTGGACAGCGGTTTAGATGGTATTCTATCTTTCAATAATTTTGGAGACCGTTTAGCAGAAGCAAATTTATCAGGTTTAGATAATTACGAAAAATCTCGACCACAATTAGACTTCTCTATCAGAAAGCGTTTTGCAGAAAAGTATAGTGTGAAGTTAGGAGTCAACAATATTTTAAACACCGATTTCCAAAAAGTAATTAATTACAACGATACAGAATATGTGTTTGAAAGCTACCAAAGAGGAGTATCGTTTCAAGTAGGATTTTCTTATGATATTAGATAATTAGCTTATAGCAGTAAGCTAATGTATAGAAAAGTCGGTAGTTGATACTACCGACTTTTTACATTTGAATTAATATAGCCAAAAACATATTAATTATTTGGGTTGCTTCTTTTAGTAGAAGTAGCCCATTTTTTATGGTGGTAAATTTCCGCAGGAAACTGTACTCGTTCCACATGTCATTTCGCAGAAATCTGTATTATCCAGCTAGGCTGCTTTATTAGACCGTACAGATTTCTGCGAAATGACTTGGCGAGCGTGGAGTAGGACGAGTACAGTTTCCTGCGGAAAATAGAAAACAAAACCCTAAGGCTTATTCCATAACACAGCATCAACTACCTCTAGCAGCATAATGTTCCACGAGTCTTCTTGCAAGATTATTGGTAACCCCAATGTATAAGACGGTCTTCTTGGGATTGGTGATTATATAAACG
Source organism: uncultured Saprospiraceae bacterium (assembly GCA_938010785.1). GTDB lineage: Bacteria > Bacteroidota > Bacteroidia > Chitinophagales > Saprospiraceae > JAFMDF01. The sequence goes on along the minus strand of CALLVC010000211.1, from coordinate 6,799 downwards.
TAATAGCTGTGTTTTTTTCTCATTTTCTCGTTTTTTGATAATCTAAACTACTTATTTTTAAGGGAATAATAAAAAAAGCAAAGCAAAATAAGCGTATAATAATTTCCTTTATAAGAAAATTGCTTAGATGGGTTTTGGGTATTAATAATTTTTTAGAACTAATCAAAATTGCTTAAAAAAATGCATAGTTTGGCGAGATATAACTTATATTTCGCTGATTTTTTAAGTAATTAGGAACGAGGGATTAATAAAGTGTACATCTTCAGCTTTATCCCTGCTGCCGGCAAAGGCAGGGATAAAGATTAGTTGTACACTTTATTTGTGCGTCGTTCCTTAAACATACCAAAACCATGCGATACCTAATACTTCTACTACTTCTAACTATATCGTTCACCTCTTTCAGCCAAGAAGCTCACCGCCGTTGGCGAAAAATGAATCAAATTCGAAACGACAAATTTGATTTAATCCTTCCCGAAGTGATGAAAGAAAATAAGATAGACATGTGGATTGTCATGTGTCGAGAGGGCAGTTTTGACCCCTTGTATAAAGACTTAGGCGAAGGCTATGTTGGCTCGACGGGCTATTATGTGTTTTCGGATGATGGCAGTGACCGTATCGAAAGAGCAGCTTTAGGCATTAGTGGTTATTTATTAAAAGAAGGCGGCGCTTATGACCATTTTGGCTCAGATTTAGAACTCAAAGCATATGTGGAAGAAAGAGACCCAAAGCGCATCGGATTGAACATATCCAAAGCCATAGGCGGGGCAGATGGTTTAACCCATTCTGGATATTTAGAATTAACGGAGGTGCTAGGAGAAAAATATGCCAACCGTTTTGTTTCTGCGGAGAAATTGGTATCAGATTTTAGGTCCAGAAGAGTAGCCAGTGAAATTGCAGCTTATGGCGAAGCTTGTGAATTGTCCTATACCATAGCCGAAAGAGCTTTGTCTAATGAGGTGATTACACCGGGCGTAACTACCTTAGAAGACGTTGCTTGGTGGATAAAAGAGCAGCAGTTTAAGCATAATTTGGAATCTTCTTTCGGGATGCCTTCGGTGTATCTTACGGGCCCACGTGGCGTTATAGCTACTTCGACGGATAAAATCATTGAACGAGGAGATGTGATTATGTTGGACTATGGCGTCGGTCTAATGAATATGTATACGGACATGAAACGAATGGCTTATGTCTTGAGAGAAGGCGAGACACGCGTCCCAGAAGGCATTCAAAATGCCTTTGACCAAGGGGTAATCGTGCGAGATATTATCAAAAAGACCATCAAGCCAGGATTGACGGCCAAAGAAAATGAAGCAAAGGTCTATGCTGCTTTAACCGAAGCAGGATTTAACAAAATGAAAGGCTTTAATAAATACACGGATATGGATAAGACAGATGTGATAATAGGTTGTCATTCAGTGGGCAATTGGGGACATGGAGTCGGGCCATCTATCGCCTTTTTCAATCCCGTCCGTTTAAATTTTGAAATCAAACCATCTAACCTTTTTTCGATTGAGTTGTTTGCTTATACGAAAATACCTGAGTGGGCGAATGCGAAGTTAAGAGTGCCTTTAGAGGATGATGCGATAGTAACGAGTCGAGGTGTGGAGTGGCTTTATCCAATTAATCCAAGGGTACAGGTGATAAAATAGTAATGCGAATCAGGGGTAGAAAGAAATATTGATTTTTAGTTAGTTAGGGCCTAAATCATGGTGATTTTTGAAATCACCATGATTTAATCATTTGATAATCAGCAACATTTAAAATCCTACCCCTGATTCGCATTAGTAATTGATATCTATAAATTATCAAACAGCATAAATAGATGCCGTAGGCATCAAACATGGGTAAAATGAGTAAAAAAGATACCAAAAAAGAAATCCTAAACGAAGTCATCAAAGGCTACCGAGGCGTCATCAAAGACCGATATCAACATAAAACCTTAGCTAAAAAATATGACCTTCCTGACTTTTTTAATGAGGAGCGAATCACTTTGTTTAGGGAGTATTTCTTAGATTACATTTACCCGCCACCAGCGAAGCGCGCAGAGTTAGATGAAGCTTTTGAGAGTTTAGATAATTACATCAAGCAACCGAGTAAATTATTGCGGATATTGATGGATTCTGGACGTTTGATTTTTAAATATGGTCGGCATTTACCGAAGATATTAAAAACAGGTTTAAGTGCCTTGCGTTCTTTTCGAACGGCCAATGCATTCGAGCAAAAATTGGTAACGAAAGCCATTGAATTAGACTTGCCAACGCCTTATGACACTTCAGAAATCAATACCTTAATCAAAGCCTTACCCAAATCAGATTTAGAAGAATTTATAGATAGTAGTCAAGCGCTATTTGAGACTTTGCACGATAGAGTTTTAGTGAAGAAAATCCTCGAAATAGTGGAATTTCTAATTGCTAAAATGAAGCAACGACCAGCGGTTTATACAGCAGTAGAAATTCGAGGCTTAGAAATTGGACGAGACATTATCAAAAATGGCGATTTACTTTTTGACCAATTGCCGAAGAATGGACAGCAGCAACTATTTGAGATGGTGATTAAGTTGGAGCGGGAGGTTTTGGAAGAGTTGTTTACCGAAGAATAATAGTTTATGAAACCGAATATATTACAAACTAAAAAGTATGAGCTTAGGCCCTATTCCACTCATGATGAAAATAGGTTTGTGGAAATGTGTTTAGATGAGGAGGTCGTTCGGTTTATGGAGGGGGCTAATGGAGATGAAGAAGCGGAAAGGGTTTTATTTAAAAAGATTTTTGAAATTTATGAAGATATAGCTTCCAATCGAGTTTTTAAGATATGGGGAATTTATGATAGGAATAGGCTTTGTGGGCATTTAGAGCTAAAAGAAACGGAGCATACGTCGGATAAGGAATTGGAAATAGTATATATGATTCACCCAGGAGAAAGAGGGAAAGGGATTATGTGTGAAGTATTAGATTTGATAAAAGAAAATCAATTTTTCTTACAAAAGAGGATTATTGCTACAGTGCATAAGGAAAATACAAAATCTCTCCGATTATTAAAAAGATGGGGGATTGAGCGTCGAGAATACTATGGAGCGGAAAAGGAGTTTGTGAAGGTCTGGTTAAAGGAAGTGGACAACTCTATGCTTTTTTGGAATGTTGGTTAACTAGACTTGATGGATTGGTCAAATTGAAGTAAAAAAGCAGCGAAATCAAAAGTGATTCCAGACTTTAGGACGATTAAAGTGTAAAACACTAATTCGTCAATAGATTTTATCTTTGCTAAGTTTCCCTTTGGACTTTGATTTAGCGATTCTTCATAGGTCTGTTGTTTTAAGATAAAATGTGATTCCTTACACCAATCTGTAAGTAGTGTAAAGCGTTCATTATCAATGCCTATTACAGTTTGCCACTCTCTTTTAGACTTGGGTCGAAGTTGATGAATCATTAATTTTTAAGCACAAAATAATAACATTTTTTACAACGAATTCATGTTGGTTATTCAATTGATTATCAATTTTTTATAAATATTACAAAAGTTTAAATACATAATCAGTTGTTTGTCAATAACGCATCAAGTCTACTTTATAAGCTATGTTTTAACGTGTCGGACACCTTCGAAGGTGTCCGACACGTGGGATTTTAAAACCAATACCCTAAAAGAGCAGCAATTCTCGGTTTGACTTTTTTCCAACCAGTAACTTCCTGTTACTGGTTGATTTATAGCCTACATTCGATAAAATTATCCAGTGCCGGGAAGTCACTGGATAGAAGTAACTGCCAAACCAAGAATTGCTGCTAAAAGAGGGCCTTCAACGCTTTAGCTTTCCTCTTTTTCCTTCGGTTGAAGTTGATTATAAAATTCTATTTCTTTGACGGATAGTAAAATTTCACCCTCGCCTGCATCTGCATTTTTAAAGACTAAATAAACATCGTGAACGCCTTCCACCGCTTCTATGGTGGCGGTCATACGTTGCGTACCATTTCTTCGTTTTTTCTTGAGTTCTTCCGCAGAAAGGGTATTTCTTTCGCCACCAAAACCACCCCAAGGAACATGTTTTTGGCCGACACTTTCACTTTGCCCAAGTAAGCGTCCATCAGGGCTATCTAAATGTACTTCTACAATTCCACCGTGCGCTTTAAAACCTTCCATAACATGTACAAAAACATCAATCTGTTGGATACTTGTTAAATCGATATCTGTGTAGGCAAGATGTCCACTAGGACCTAAAATGAAGTAATTAGTAGAAGGGGTAGTTAGGTATTGTATATTTTCTTGTAAGTCCGCATTCTGTGGAAATACAACAGGGCTTTTTAATAATAAATTAGCTTCCCCCGTTAAGGAGATAGCATCTGGCGCTCCTTTATCTTGATAAGCCGCACGCAATAGATAAACCCCTAATCCGTCTTCCCCTTCAGGCAATTTAGGCGTTAATTCCCCAGCTAATGGCAATCTTTCCAAAGTCGGTTTTTCGTCCAAAATCGTCATAATATATTGCACCATTCGCTGCGCTTCTGACTGGCTAAGGGCAGGGTGTGCCGCCATCCCGTGTTCACCCCAAATACCACTACTACCATTAATGATTCTATTTTCAAGCATTGCTCTATTGGCTTGTGTATCTTCATATTTTTTAGCCACATCGGTATAACTTGGACCAATGGACTTAGAATCGTATTGGTGACAAGACCGACAGTCATTACTTTCAATCAAGTTTTTACCAATCGCATCCACCGCTAATAAATCTGCGCCACTCTGGTTGGAAGCTACTTCAATAGGGTCAAAACCTGATGGAACGTAGTCAAAGGTAATAGCTGTTTCCGCAGCATTGATTTGTCCATCGGTAGAATTTCCATCTTCTTTGTCTTGTACAGCAATGGCATAAGGGAGACTACCTGCGCCAAAATAGAAACTTTGATTAATGCCTTTAAAATCAATATCGACAACAGGTGGTTCATTGCCTGCCACAATCTCAAAGCTACGGTCATTCGTTTCGCCCTTCGTGTCCGTTACTGTGAGCGTAACTTCATAAACACCTGCCTTATCAAAAGTCATTTTAGGATTAGCGGAAGTAAATGATTCAGCTACCCCATTTTCAGAATAGACCTCCCAATTATAGCTTAAATTATCTTTATCCGCAGCATCATAATCTTTTGTGCCTTCGGAAGAAAATTGTGCTGTAAAAGGTATTGCTCCAGCTAATTTGTCTGCGCTTGCTTCGACCAAAGGGCGTCTATTGCCCGCATTGTATTCGATTTTAACTAATTGAGCATTAGCGTTTTGTCTAAACCAAGCATCACCGTATTCTAAAATATATAAATCACCTGACGGCCCAAAATTCATGGAGATAGCGGCGTTAAAATTCTGCTCAGGTAAAAAGCGTTCCATGCTTTCGTAATCCCCATTGGCATCCATCGTAACCGACATAATCCAATCTCTCATGAAATCTATAATCAACCATTTTCCTTCATAATAAGCAGGGAAAGACCTCGGTGCATCCTTGAAATCTGCTGCTCGAAAAACAGGACCACCCGTTGCACTACGACCTGCACTACCCAACAAAGGAAAATCTTTAGAAGGGCCATAAGGATAATAGATAAATGCAGGGGTTGGTTTGGGTAATTCTTTTACACCCGTATTATTGACCGAATTGTTGACAGGTTTATCGACATCGAAAGGTTCGCCATAAGTTTTATCCTCCGAATTATAGTGATTATAAGGACGGTTATTGGCAATGAAATAAGGCCAGCCAAAAAATCCAGGACCTTTTGCTTGGTTAAATTCATCATAGCCTTTTGGTCCCCATTCTGCATCTTCGTTAGCATCAGGTCCAACTTCGCCCCAGTATAAATAACCCGTTTTGCTATCTAGCGTTGGTCGCCAAGGGTTTCTGTGTCCCATTGTATAAATTTCAGGTCTAGTTTTCGGTGTTCCGACAGGAAATAGATTACCTTCAGGAATCGTATAATTACCATCATCTTCGGGATGAATGCGCAAAATTTTACCCCGCAAGTCATTGGAATTCGCAGGTCCACGTTGGTCATCAGAATTTTCTTCTCCGGGCAATTCGACCAAATTAGAAGCACCATTTCGAGGATTTACGGTATTATTTCCAACGGTTAAAAATAAATTCCCAGCGTTGTCAAAGACCATTCCGCCCCCTGTATGACAACATTCTTCTCTTTGGGTAGCTACTTCTAAAACTATTTTTTTAGAGGCTTCCACCAATTCATTATTTTTAAATTCCCATCGAGCCAAAACGTGTTTCGGTTCATCAGGGTCGGCATAATACAAGAACACCCAATTGTTTTTGGCAAAATCAGGGTGTGCTATCACGCCCATCAATCCCTCTTCGGCTTCTCTGACATGACCTTCTTTATTCTTGTATTTGGTATTAACCAGAATATTAGTAATCAATTTTACTTCTTCGGGTCTATTCTCATCAAATAGTTTGACATTTCCTTTTCTTTCGATAATCAATATTTTATTATCGGGTAAAAAAGCCATTTCCATAGGTTCGTCCATCCCTTGCGTAAGAATCACCTTAGTGAATCGGTTATCATCGGGTTTAGCATTGCCAATAGAGTTTTCTAGCGAAGCTGTCGGGCTACAAGCGGCTAACAACAACAGTAGACTAAAAATTAAAATGGAGAATTTAAATTGCATTTTTGCTTAATTAATTTGGCTCTTTGACAATTTTTGCATTGTTCCCGTCGGACGACGAAGTCATCCGACGGGAACGACCGTCTCGTCGGATGGCTTCGCCGTCCGATGAGACTAATAAAGTATCTTTTGCAAAAATTGTCAAAGAACCATTAATTTT
>CALLVC010000210.1 GCA_938010785.1 uncultured Saprospiraceae bacterium | reverse complement strand
TACGTTAATTTAAATAGAATCGTTTTAAATTATTTTAATTAAGTGCGTATTTTATGCTAAAAACAACAATAATTCAGTTTTGGTTGACAAATATAATAAAGATTAGCATTTTTTAGGAAGGTTTATAAGGCATTTAATTATAGGTATCGGTTTCTGTTTATTAGAAGTGTCAAGTATATAGCCGTCAGGCTAAGGGATTATTGACCGAAAAGCAGGAGATACTTTGAAAGTATCTCCTGCTAGGGGAGCCTAGAAAGCGATACTTTCAGCGTATCTCTTTCTTTAGACTGAGGGCCTTTGGTATCAAGTAACAAAATAAATTACTCCCTTTTCAATACTGCTCGCTGCATCACATTGATAGGAAAAGCTTTCACCCGTGGAATGGTATCTCCTGCTACTATTTCGTCTCCCGTTATACTCACAGGTTCTATTTTACCAGCGATAATTTCAAAAATTAATTCCTCACCAACCAACTGTTCACTGGTCAGTAATAAAGTGCCCATGACTTCAAAACGGCTAAAGAATTTATCCTTTATAAAGTAAGCTTCTAATTGAATAGAATTCTTTTCGTCAATCGCATAAATTCCTTTTTCAGCATCTAATATGACTAGCTCATAAGGTCGTTTCCCTGCTTCTTTGTCTTCACCATAGATAATAGACCAAGTGAATCTATTGATACTATCTGTGGGCAGAATATGCAATTCCATTGGAACTGTTTGTGCTAAACCTTTGGCGGTATGAATTTCTAAATCACCTTTCCAGATACCTTTCCAAGTATGTGGGAAGGCAAAAGTATCTTGAGCCAATAGATTCGTAAAACAACAAGTAATTATGCCTAAAATAATTAAAAATCGATTCATTATTCCTCCTATTTTTGGGTTCATTGACAAATTTTGCAAAAGAGCTAAAGTAACTTAGACCTCTGGTCTGAGCAGCCTAAACGTACTACTCCCGCAGGTCTAAGCTACTTTTTGCAATAGTTGTCAAAAAGCCTATTTTTGTAACAAAAAAGGTTATCAGTTGACACACTGATAACCTTTTTATATTAAGCGTCTTTAGATATACTAAAAACCGCATATTGAAAAAAATGGCCAGATGGTTTGGTTGTGAACGTGATGTGAGCCATCAAGCCATCTAACAATTTTACACAGTTCACCGTGTCATTACGATTCATACTGTCCTGTCTTGACCGCTTCTTCTTGTACGCCACGCATCTGTACAGGTTTGCGACTTTTTCGCATTTTCATATTCAAAAACTCTACTGCTAAAGAGAAAGCAATCGCAAAGTATAAATAACCTTTTGGTACGGCTCCAATTTCAGACCCAGCAAAAGAGAAATGTGCTAAATGAGCACCTTCTACGATTAACATAAAACCAATCAAAATAAGGAAAGCCATACCTAGCATTTGGATGGTAGGATGTTCGTTGACAAAACGACCGACGGGAGTAGCGAATACCATCATAATCAATACAGAGAAGACAACCGCAATAATCATGATGACTAAAGCCCCATGCACACCGTTGGTCATTCCTACCGCCGTCAAAATAGAATCAAAAGAAAAGACAATATTGATTAAGGTAATTTGTACAATTACACTAGAAAGTGTCACGGCAGCTTTTTTGCCTGTGCTCATTTCTTCTGCTTCTTCTCCTTCCAATTTATGGTGAATTTCGGAGGTACTTTTGTATAATAAGAACAATCCGCCGATAATCAAAATGATACTTTGTCCAGAGAAACCGCCTTTCATCAGGCTATTGTCTATTTTAATCCAAGGTTCGGACATACCAATCAACCAAGAGATACCAAATAAGAGGGCAATTCTCAAAGCCATCGCCAAAATCAATCCTATGTTCGTTGCCCTTTTCTGTTCTTCTTTAGGCAATTTACCCGCTGCAATCGCAATAAAAATAATATTATCAATCCCTAGAACAATTTCTAAAAAGGTCAAGGTCAATAAGCTTAGCCACACTTCAGGGCTAGCAAAATTGGGCATATCAAAGAGCAGTAATAAATCCATAATTTAAAAAATTGAAAATCTAAAATAACAAATCTAAAATTTAAAAGTATAGACAAACTAAACCTTTAAGTTCAGTTTATAATCCTTTTTTTGATTCCACGATTAGCAATAAAAGCGCAATTTTAACGCTTTTTTTTTAATGGTCAACAACAATTTTCAAAAATAATAGTAATCTTAGGAAAAGAGAGAAGATTTTGCCTCTATAAAGTATAACATTTAGGCAATGAATCTTTTCCTGTTTAAAATAATCCTCGAACCATGAAATACATTAAGACAATTATAGGAATCATTATTTTTTCATTTAATTTAAGTGGGCAATCTTATACCATTAATGGTTATGTTCTCGATAGCCATAATGGTGCACCACTAATTAATGCGACTGTTATAGATGCGGTCTCCTCTCAATATACCCTAACTAATGAGTATGGATTTTATAGTTTATCCTTAGAGAAAGGTCACCATGTTATATCCTGTTCCTATGTAGGTTATACAGCAGAAGAAATAGTTTTAAATGTAGAAAGAAATTCTTCCAAGAATTTCAATTTAAAAAATGTGACTATTACAGAAGTTGTTGTAAAAGAAACAAAACTAGGCAGTGCAAGTAATGCTAGTCAGATGAGTCTAGTGAGTTTGCCTATCGAACAGCTCAAATCAATTCCTGTTTTAGGAGGAGAATCGGATATAATAAAAGCGTTCACTTTAATTCCTGGCGTAAATAGTAATGGAGAAGGTTCTACAGGGTTGAATGTAAGAGGAGGAGGAAGAGACCAAAATTTAATTTTATTAGATGATGCGATTGTTTACAATGCGGCTCATCTTTTGGGATTTCTTTCTGTATTTAATTCCGATGCTTTACAACATGCGGAATTATATAAAGGAGGTTTTCCTGCAAGATATGGTGGTAGATTATCTTCCATCCTAAACATTAAAATGAAGGAGGGAAATACTAATGAATTTCAAGGAAAATTTGGATTGGGGATTATCAATTCAAAACTAACCTTAGAAGGACCGATTTCAGATAAAATGTCTTTTTTATTTTCAGCAAGAAGTTCTTATTTTAATTTCTTTACTTATTTTCTCAAAAAATCTTTTGAAAAAGGAAATATCAATTCCTATTCGCAATATTTAATGTATGATATCAATGCGAAAACAAATTATAAGCTGAATAACAAAACAAAATTATTTCTTAGTTTTTACACGGGGAAAGATGATTCAGACACAAAAGATAGATTTTCTAGCTTAACAAATCAAAGATTGTCGGGTACGGAGTTACATTGGAATAATGTAACAACTACATTTAGATTGAATCATGAATTAAGCCCGAAGCTATTTTCCAATTTTATCCTAACTTATTCTAAATACAAGTATAACCTCTCTTCCCAAAAAGAAACGTTTGGCATTGACAGTGATGGTCTTTATTCTGAGTTTCTTAAGAAGACTACTTTTAATTACTTATCATCTATCCAAAATTTTAGTTTAAAAGTTAAATTTGATTTTTTTCCCAATAACAATAATCATATTCGATTTGGAGGAGAATTGACTCGTCATGAATATATACCAGGAAATAGTTCATCAGAAGATATTACTCAAAATCAAACAAATAATACTAACAATATAATTGGGCTGGCAGGAGGAAATGAATACGCCGTCTTTATTGAAGATGATATTCAGTTAAGCAAAAAAATTAAAGTTAACCTTGGGACTAGGTTATCTGGCTTCTCTATTAAAAACAAAAATTATTTTAATCTAGAACCTAGATTTTCGAGTAGATATCTTTTAAAAGAAGATTTTTCAATAAAAGCATCTTACTCGTATATGTCACAGTATTTACATTTATTAGGTAATAATAGTGTGGGCTTGTCAAATGACCTTTGGGTTACTGCTACGGAAAATGTTCCTCCTCAGACTGCTCACCAATTTGCCATTGGGGTGGCAAAAGAAATCTTTCATAAAAATATTGAGTTTAGTATTGAAGGTTATTATAAAACAATGAATCATCTGATTGATTACTCCATTAATACTCCTGACATCATAAGTACTCCAGAGAATTGGGAAGATTTAGTAGAAAAAGGAGGAACAGGAGAAGCATATGGAATGGAAGTGTTTTTACAGAAAAAATCAAGCAGATTTACTAGTTTTTTAGGGTATACGCTATCTTGGAATAATAGGACATTTGAAAACATTAATAAAGGGAGAACTTATCCTTTTAGATATGATAGAAGGCATGATTTATCGTTAAATTTATCATACGAGTTTAATGATAAATGGTCTATTGTAGGAAACTGGGTTTTCACTTCAGGGCAACCAATTACATTGCCCACCGCAAAACAATTGATTGTTCCAGATTATTCCTTCGAAATCCTTTTATATGAACGTAGAAATAATGCTCGTATGCCCGCTTATCATCGGCTGGACTTAGGTGTCAATAGAAAAAAAGAAACAAAAAAAGGGAATATAGGGATTTTAAACATTAGTCTTTATAATGCTTATAATAGAGCTAATCCATATTTTGTATACTTAGGCATTAATGCTAAAGAACTAAATGGCACTCTAATTTCCTATGATCCTACAGTATATCAAAAAACGCTATTTGGTATAATACCTTCTATTTCTTATGCTCTTGAATTTTAGAAATGAGCAGGAAAGGATAGTCTTTATTACCGTATAAATAATAAATTATTAATGAGACAAATAATCTATTTAACCCTACTAATTTTGTGTTTTAGTTGCGAAAAGGAAATATCTGGTATAGATATTCCTTTTGAAGGGCAAAAGCTTATAATCATAAGTTTTTTTAATCCTTATGAAAATTTAGAAGTAACAGTATATAAAACAATTGCCCCAGATGCGCTTCCAGAGCATACGATTGTAAATAATGCAATGGTCGTATTGTTTGAAGACGACAAAGCAATTGATACGCTTGTATTTGAAAATGAAAAATACGTTTCTAAAATTGTTCCTTCTATCAATAAAAATTACCAGCTAATAGCTGCTGCTACTGGATTTCCTTCAGTAAAATCTACGATTGAAACGATTCCGACAAAAAGTTTAATTTCAGAAGTGACTCAGTTTAAAGATACTACTGGTGTCAAACTGCTCATTAATTTCAACAATGCACCTAATCAAGTTTCTTATTTTGATATATCCAGTAATGCTTATTTTGGAGAAGATAATCAAATAAATACTGGTATAGGTCGTTTAGAAAGAGCGCCTGAAGATGGACTAAATTGTGAATTTATTAGAAATAATAGGTTCAGTAATATTTGTTTTAAGGAGGAGTCTACAAACATCACACTAGAAGTAGGAGGTAGAAAAATAATTTATAATAATGACGGTACCGTTGATTTTATTCCCTTTCATAAATACGATGTAATACTGAGCACAATAAGCCCTTCTTTTTTTGAATACTTTAGAGGAATAGATGAATCCATAGAAAGTCATGGAGATGAATTTAGCGAAACGCCTCTTACTTGGACAAATATAGAAAATGGTTATGGTGTCTTTGCTGGCTATGATTTTGATACGTTTGAATTTACGCCCTAGCGATTTCTATTATTATTTCAACTTAAATAACTTTAATAATTCCACTTCCATAAATACCAATGAAATACATTAACTTTTGTCTATTAGTCCTTATAATTAATTCTTTCTTAGGATGTCAAAAGAAAGAATTAATCTTACCTCCATCAACAAAAAATATACTACATATGGCACATACCAGAACAGGTACAGAAGGAGAAATAAGTGATGAAATTAAAGATATCAATTTTCAAGCCTTTGATGTTTTATGCCTCGGTGGAGATTTGGATATTTATACCTCCCGTGAAGAAAGTACCTTACAAACTTGGAATAACCTGTTCAATTTTGAGCGTCCAAACACGCTTTGGACTTTAGGGAATCACGATATTAGCGATAAACCATTAATAGAAAAATACACTAAACGACCTTCTTATTATACCTGGGCCTTTGAGCAGATTCAATTTTTAGTTTTGGATGACCATTTAAACAATGGTGATATTGTTGGTGACCAATTGCAATTAATTCAAAACCTTGCAGACACGATGCAAAATAGTCAACACTTAATTGTCCTTACACACAAACTGCTTTGGATGCCCGGTCACCCAGAATTAGATAGGCAGGTAGAAGATATTGCAAACGGTCCACGTGGCAACTGCGGTTCTTGTACTAGAGAAGGCAACTTTTACGATGAGGTTTACCCATTATTAGTCGCCCTAAAAAATAAGAACATCAACGTCGTATGTATTGCAGGAGATATAGGCATCAAGGCCAAAGAATTTGAATATATTACGGACGAAGGTATTCATCTTTTAGCTTCAGGAATAGATATTGGGCAAGCGGGCAACAAAGTATTACTCTTAGAATTACAACAGAATGGAAGTATCTTAAATTGGTGTTTTGAAAATTTAGAAACCTTGAAAAGTTATTAAGGAGCGAAGCAGCAATAAATGCACAAGCAAATAACTAAGGAATTGCATCAAACAACAAAGGCGTAATCGAAATAATATTCAACTACGCCTTTATCGAGGTTAGTACCTAATTTTCCGTCTACGCCACTGCCATCAAAGGCTTCTCTTCTTTCACAAATCGCTCTCCTATTTTACAATCTCCATTATACTGTGCTCCTTCTTCGACTTGTAAAGAAGCTGCCAAAATCGTACCCTCTATTTTAGC
>CALLVC010000209.1 GCA_938010785.1 uncultured Saprospiraceae bacterium | reverse complement strand
ACAAAAGAAAAAATAATAGAAACAGGGAGAAAGCTCTTTAATGAGTTAGGTTTTGGCGCACCAACACTATATCAGGTCGCACAAGCTGCGGGTATCAGTCGTGGTAATTTGACCTATTATTATAGAGACAAAGAAGCCTTATTAGCGGCGATAGTTGAAGAAATGTGGCAAAAATATAAGCAAGGACAAGTTGTGGCTACTCAATTTCCCTCTTGGAATGTGATAAAAAAAAGTATCAAAGTACTTCATGACATTCAAAAAGATTATTCCTTTATCTTTTTTGATAAACAGATTTTTGGACATGCGCGGGTACAAGACATTTTGCAAAGAATAGAATCGGATAGTATCAAAACACAAATGTCGATGTTTTCTTTTTCTATTCAAATTGGCAACATGAAGAAGGAACCGACACCGGGTGCTTATCACAATATTTGCAAATCTATTTGGGTGACGGCTTTTTATTGGCATGTTTCTAAGACCTATTTTCCAAGAAGAAAAGGCAATTGGGACGATGTCATGTGGTCTTTATTATTACCCAATTTTACCAAAAAAGGCAAAGACGCTTTCATAGATAAATTTGGAGAAGCCTATTTAAATTCACTAGGTACTTCCTTAAAAGACTTCGAAAAAGAACAGATTGATTTTTAATATTTTATTGGTAGCACAGACTTCAGTCTGTTCGGTACGCTAACCTTTAGGTTAGCCATTCTAGTTTAGTAAAAAATAGAAGCAAAACAAAGGTCTAAAGACCTGTATCCAGAACAGACTAAAGTCTGCGCTACCAGTATCTTAGATGATAAAATAATATTTAATGACCTACAACATCAACATCGGCGAACAAACTTTCCCTTTAAAAAAGGACGAACTCTCCACTTTGGACATGGTTCAAACAGCCGACAACCAGTACCACATCTTACAAGATGGCAAAGCTTACCGAGCAGAATTGGAAACCGCTGATTTCAATTCAAAAACGATGACTATCAAAATTAATGGCAATAAATACGAAATCAATATTGAAGATAGCTATGACCAATTAGTTAAAGAAATGGGCTTATCAATGGCAGGCTCCCAAAAAATGACCAATGTCAAAGCGCCAATGCCGGGCTTGGTTTTAGATATTTTGGTAAAACCAGACCAAGCCGTAGTAAAGGGCGATACATTATTGATTTTAGAAGCCATGAAAATGGAAAATGTGTTGAAAGCAGAAGGAGATGGTGTCGTAAAATCGATTGAAGTGACAAAAGGCACAGCGGTAGATAAAGGACAGATAATTATAGAAATGCACTAAAACGGTAGATGGTTCACGGTTTACGGTTCACGGTTTACGCCCTGACACCTGACACCCGACACCTGATACCCAAAACCATAAAAAGTGGCAACATTATTCGAACAATTCCAATCCGTCTCCAAAGCGGAGTGGTTGGCAAAGGTGGAAAAAGATTTAAAAGGCAAACCCATTGATGGACTGAATTGGGCTATCAATGAAGAGATTGTCTTGACGCCGTTTGCGCATGCTGATGACTTAACGAAACCAACACCTGCCTTAAGCAATCAACGAGCAACCAATAGTTGGGAAATAGGGGTGAAGGTACAGGTGGGCAATATGCAACTCGCCAATAAAGAAGCGGTAAATGCTTTGATGAATGGTGCGAATGCGATTGCTTTTGAACTCCGAAAGAGTCCTACCAAAACAGAATTAAGCACCTTACTAAAAGACATTGAATTAGAATGGATTTCGACCCATTTTATTTTTAAGTCGAAGTCGTGGAAGCGGTTTATGAGCGTTTTCTTGGATTATGTTGCAGCACAAAAATATGATGTGGCAAAGGTAGTTTGTACCTTTAGTTTTAAAGGAGAAGTCGTGGAAAATGCTAAAGATTCGAGTCGATTAGCAGAAATTGCCAACCAACTACCGAAAGCACAACTGATGACGGTCAATACTCGAACCTTAAATCGAGGTACGGAAAAAGTGGTAGCAGAAATTGCCCGGACTTTAGCTGAAGGGAATGCTGCTTTGATAGCATTAAATCAGCAAGGCTTAGCGGTCAATCAATATCATCAACAAATACAATTTTCCATTTCAATTGGCGATAGTTATTTTGTCAATATTGCCAAAATTAGAGCCTTAAAATTGGGGTGGCAACAAATCTTAGATGCATGGCAGATTACGACTCCTGCTATTCCAAATATCGAAGCACATCTGACCACATCGACGCAAACAGACAACGAAAATTATAATAAAATCAAAGCAACTGCTCAAGCAATGGCAGCCGTTATCGGTGGTGCCAAACGCTTGTACATTTATCCATCTGATGAAATCAAAGATGGCCTAGGTACACCATTTGCCCAACGAATTGCCTTAAATATTCAACATTTGATGCAATTAGAAAGCTATATGGATAGAGTCATAGACCCTGCGGCAGGCAGTTATTATATCGAAAATTTAACGAATAAATTAGCGGAAGCCGCTTGGGAAAAATTTCAACAATTGTAGAACTTAAAACATGGTGATCTTTAAAATTACCATGTTTTCAATATATCGAATCATGAAAAAAATACTAATAGCCAACAGAGGTGAAATCGCCATCCGAGTCATGCGCACCGCCAAAAAAATGGGCATCAAAACAGTAGCAGTTTATTCTGAAGCAGACCGACATGCCTTACATGTCCGTTATGCAGACGAAGCCATTTTCCTAGGCCCTGCACCTTCCAATCAATCCTATTTGGTAATGGAAAAAATTATCGAGGCAGCAAAAAGCACGGGTGCTGACGGTATTCACCCCGGCTATGGCTTTTTAAGTGAAAATGCAGTGTTCGCAGAAAAGGTAGAAAAGGCAGGCATTACGTTTATCGGCCCTAAGCCACATGCGATTCGAGTAATGGGAAGTAAACTGGCAGCAAAGGAAGCCGTCAAAGATTATGATATTCCAATGGTGCCAGGTATTGACGAGGCAGTAACAGATGTTAAATTAGCTAAAAAAATAGCGAAAGAAGTCGGTTTCCCAATTTTAGTAAAAGCATCTGCTGGTGGAGGTGGAAAAGGTATGCGAATAGTTAATACTCTAAAAGAATTACCAGAACAAATGGAACGAGCGATTAGTGAGGCGACTTCTGCTTTTGGAGATGGTTCTGTTTTTATAGAAAAATACGTCACGTCACCTCGGCACATCGAGATACAAGTCTTAGCAGATACACATGGAAATGTGGTACACCTCTTCGAGCGAGAATGTAGTGTGCAAAGACGGCATCAAAAAGTAGTGGAAGAAGCACCTTCTGCAGTATTGACACCAAAGCTTAGAAAGGCAATGGGCGAAGCAGCGGTCAAAGTGGCGAAAGCTTGCGACTATGTAGGTGCAGGAACGGTCGAATTTTTATTAGATGGGGATTTGAATTTCTACTTTTTAGAAATGAATACCCGCTTGCAAGTGGAGCATCCTGTATCCGAATTGATTACAGGAATAGACTTAGTAGAGCAGCAAATCAAAGTTGCCAGAGGCGAAAAATTAGCATTTAAACAAAAGGATTTAGCGATTAATGGACATGCCTTAGAGTTAAGAGTATATGCGGAAGACCCATTGAACAATTTCTTACCAAGTGTCGGTACTTTAGAAACTTACACTAGACCAGAAGGAGAAGGTATTCGCTTAGACGATGGCTATGAAGAAGGGCAGGAAATTCCAATTTACTATGACCCGATGATTGCCAAGTTGGTAACATATGGGCAGACTAGAGAAGCCGCTATTGAGTTGATGTTAGAAGCGATTAAGCAATACGAAATTGAAGGGATTCAGACAACGCTGCCTTTCGGCAAATTTGTTTGTGAACATGAGGCGTTTACTTCTGGAAATTTTGATACACATTTTGTAAAAAACTATTATTCGGCGGATAAAATTTTAGTGGAGCAAGCGGCAGAAGCAGAATTGGCAGCTAAAATTGGCTTGAAGTTATTTTTGGAAAATCAACAGCAGTTGCAAGTAGCGGAAGTTGGTGGGTCTAATTGGCGGAAGAGTCGGGTGTAGAAGTACCGACGAATGAATTCGACCTGTACAGATAAAAAATCTTTATGACAAATCCCGAAGGGATTGAACTTAAATAACCCCGTATGAAATGCGGAGGAGGCTGTATAAAAGTTCAAAATTCCAACTCTGAAGGAGTTGAACTTGAATTTGTTATATTTTTCACGTTCAACTCCTTCAGAGTTGGGAAATTTTAGGGAAATAATCATTATTTCCCCGCATTTCATACGGGGTTATTCATGTTTTACCCTTTCAGGGTAATTTATTTGCAAAAAAATCATTCAAAATTTGTCTGTACAGGGGGTTGTGTAAAAAGTCCATTTTTGTATATCATTAAATTTTTTACTATTTAATAGTAATTACAAAAGAGTAACTTACAAATTGAAAAAAAATTACAATTGTTTGCATTTTTGACTTTTCACACAACCCCGCTAATGAAAAATAGAAAACCAAACCATGAAAAAAGTTAAACTACAGATAAAGGAAGATTTATTAGATATTGATAAAGTAAATTCTTTTTTCCTAGACAAAACAGAGGTCCTAAAAGTCTCAGAAAGTGGAAAAATCAATTTTGATATTATTGTTGACTATTTCAAAAGTAATTATAAAAGACGAGATAATAGACCAAATTTATATGGACTTTTAACGAAAGAGCCTAATATAAAAGACTGGCAATTGAGATATGTAGGGCAAACAAAGGCAAAAGATATTAGACAGAGACTTAGAGCTCATCTATTTAAAAGAAACAATCGAACGGGAGCTAAATTAGCAAGTGTTAATAATGCACTCGAAAATGGGTTAGAAATAGGTATTAAATTAATGATTATCAATCCTGAGGAACTAAGGTCATACTATGAAGCTAAATTGTTAAATTTACAGGAATTGAATTTAGATTGGAATATTCATAAATAAAGAATTGGTTATTAATTTTTCACAATAACAAGTCATAAAAATCAGCATCGCTTATCGTCAAAAATATGAAGCAACCAGATTTTAAAAAAATACCTTTTAAGCGAGATGGTGACTCGAGCAGGAATGCCCAAGCTACGGAACAATCTTGGGAAAGCCCCGAAGGCATCACCATTCACCCACATGTCGATGCGGAAGCCGTCAAAGACGCAGAACATCTAAACTTCGTAGCAGGTCTTGCACCTAATCTACGCGGACCTTACAGTTCCATGTATTCAGGCCGTCCGTGGACGATACGCCAATATGCAGGATTTTCTACCGCAGAAGAGAGTAATGCTTTTTATCGTAGAAACTTAGCGCAAGGACAAAAGGGATTGTCTGTTGCTTTTGATTTGGCGACGCATAGAGGCTATGATTCTGACCATCCGAGAGTGATGGGCGATGTGGGGATGGCAGGGGTAGCGATTGACAGTGTGGAGGATATGAAAATTTTGTTTGACCAGATACCTTTAGATAAAATGTCAGTTTCGATGACGATGAACGGAGGGGTGATTCCGATTATGGCATTTTATATCGTGGCGGCAGAAGAACAAGGTGTAGACCAATCCAAATTAAGTGGCACGATACAGAATGATATTTTGAAGGAATTCATGGTGCGAAATACCTATATTTATCCACCACAACCTTCCATGCGCATCATTGGAGATATTTTTGAATACACGTCGCAAAATATCCCAAAATTCAACTCGATTAGTATTTCTGGGTATCATATGCATGAGGCGGGTGCATCAGCGGATATTGAGTTGGCTTATACCTTAGCCGATGGCTTAGAATATATTAGAACGGGTTTAAAAGCAGGCTTAAAAATAGATGATTTTGCACCAAGATTGTCCTTCTTTTGGGGCATCGGGATGAATCATTTTATGGAAATTGCCAAGATGCGAGCAGCCAGAATGTTGTGGGCAAAAATTGTTGGACAATTTAATCCAACCAATCCAAAATCCTTGGCTTTGCGGACACACTGCCAAACCTCAGGTTGGAGTTTGACCGCCCAAGACCCATTTAATAATATTGCTCGAACGACGATTGAAGCCATGGCAGCAGTCTTTGGCGGGACCCAATCTTTGCATACTAATTCCTTAGATGAAGCGATTGCTTTGCCGACAGATTTTTCGGCTAAAATTGCCAGAGATACCCAAAAATATTTACAGCAAGAAACAGATATGACCAAAGCCGTTGACCCTTGGGGTGGCTCGTATTACGTAGAATATTTGACTAAAGAAATAGCGGAAAAAGCATGGGCTTTAATCGAAGAAGTGGAAGCTTTAGGCGGTATGGCAAAAGCGATTGAAAATGGTTTGCCCAAATTGCGAATTGAAGAAGCTGCCGCCAAAAAACAAGCTAGAATTGATAGCGGTATTGATAAAATTATCGGGGTCAATATTTTCCAAAATGACGACGAACAAAAGACGCTAGATACGTTGGAGGTAGACAATACTGCCGTTAGAAATTCGCAGATAGCGAGTATCAATAAGATAAAAGCAGAACGAGACGAGGCAGCCGTAAAAAAGGCCTTGAAAAATTTAACGGACGTAGCAGGAGGCGAAGGCAATTTATTAGCCGCAGCAATAGCAGCCGCCAGGGTTAGAGCAACTTTAGGCGAAATTTCCGATGCTATGGAAACCCATTTTGGTCGCTACAAAGCCACCACTAGAACCGTTCAAGGTGCATATTCAAGTGCTATGGCAACAAACAACGAAGCTTTTCAAAAGGCAAGACAATTATCTAATCAATTTGCAGAACTAGAAGGTCGCCGACCACGGATTATGGTCGCTAAACTGGGACAAGATGGGCATGATAGAGGCGCCAAAGTAATTGCCACTAGTTTTGCCGATATTGGTTTTGATGTGGACGTAGGGCCGCTCTTTCAAACACCGCAAGAAGCTGCCCAACAGGCCATCGAAAATGATGTGCATATCTTGGGTATTTCCTCTTTAGCGGCAGGGCATAAAACATTAGTACCGCAAACGATTAAAGCATTAGCCGATTTAGGTCGAGAAGATATTATTGTGATTACGGGCGGGGTGATTCCTCCGCAGGATTATGACTTTTTGTTTGAAGCAGGGGTTGTTGGGGTCTTTGGACCGGGGACGGTGATTTCTAAGGCGGCTAGTCAGATATTGGAGGTGATGATAGAGTTGCGGGT
>CALLVC010000208.1 GCA_938010785.1 uncultured Saprospiraceae bacterium | reverse complement strand
TTCTCTGACGTAGATGCTCCTTGGGTAGACGTAACTAATGCTCCTACTGCAATCATCGCTTGTGGACCTGAAGGTCTTGAAAAGTTCTTTGCTGCTAAGGGAGTAGATAACTGTGGTGAAATTGCTGCAGATGATATTGATATCAAGATTACATTAGACGAGACTGATCCATGTTTCAATGCAAATGGACAGCCTGACACAACAACTGCTACTGTTGTATTTACAGCAGTAGATGAGTGTGGAAACGTTGGAACTGCTACAAGATCTGTGACTATTATTAGACCAGACGTACAGAATCCAGCAATTGTAGTGAAGACTGACAATGTAAAAGTAGAGTGTAGTGCAGATAATGCAACTATTCCTTTTCCTGGTGTTAAAACTGGTCCATGGAATATGGCAACTGGTGCTTTTACTGGTGATACAGAGACAGTTTTCTTAAACGATGAAGAATACAAGTGTGGATATATTCTAGTTCAAACAGAGGAAACTATTCCTTCTACAGATTGTGGTAAGAAGAAGTACGTTTATTGGGATGCTTTAGATTGGTGTACATCAACTGAAGGACCAAAGCGTATGGATACTACTTTCGTAGAGTTCGTTGACGAGACTGCTCCTGCATTTGCAGAAGGAGAAGGTGCTACTTTAGATATAGAGTTAGATCACTTCTCTTGTACTTATGATGTAAATAAGATTACTAAGCCAGCAGCTACTGATAACTGTGATGAAAATCCAGCAGTAAGACTAGGTGGTGTATCTAGAGTCGAAGACGGAGGATTGTGGGCAATCGAATCAGACAGTTGGTCTGCATTAGATTGTGATACTTTCCAATTACAGTGGATTGTAGAAGATGATTGCCATGAGCAATTAATAAATGATACTTTGAATCAAATTATTGTTATCAAAGACGTTACAAAGCCATCTGCGGCATGTGTTGATAGATTAAACGTTTCTGTACCTAACGAATCAGGTGCAAGAGTATTTGTTGATGATATTGATGCAGGAAGTTTCGATGCTTGTGGTATCGCATCTAGAGCAATCAGAATCAAAGGTTCTGGTGATGACTTTGCAGAGTTTGTTACAATCGGATGTGAATACGTTCACCCTGATTTACAAATTGAAATGTTAGTTACAGATAATAAAGGAAACACTAACTTATGTTGGTTAGACGTAACAGTAGAGGATAAAATTAATCCTTTCTGTAAGGAATTAGAAGATGTAACTGAAGATTGTGAGAAGTACCATGCTGAAGAGTTAGGTGCTAGCACAGATACAAATGAAGATCTTGAAATGTCTGATGATGAGTGGGTTGCTTTAACTGGTGACTTAGCTACATTCTACAATGGCGCATTTGGAAACGTTGATGCAACTGTTTGTGAAGATAACTTAGCAGGTTCTACTTGTGGAGCGTTAGAATTCGAACAAGAGTATCAATTAGTTAAGTGGCCATGTGGCGAAGCAAAGGTTTCTAGAAGATACCGTGCTAAAGACTGGTCTGGAAATTACTCTTCTTGGGTAACTCAGACGATTACTATTACATCGACTCAAAATTGGAAAATTACATTCCCAGCTGACTGGGAAGGGTCTTGTGGCGATATGGCTCCAGCTGAGCAAATCGTAATTAGCAATGGCGCATGTGATTTATTAGGATACGAAGTTACTGAGAAGCAATTCGAAGTACCTGGTGATGCTTGTTTCAAGGTTGAAAGAACTTACCACGTAATTAACTGGTGTAAGTATGTTGCTGGTGACGAGCCAGTACAGCTTGCAAGAGTTGAAGGAGACCACGGTGTTTCTGAAGGCTTAATGGTTACTAACGAAGGTAACGAAGACAAAGGATACTGGACTTATATCCAAGTATTGAAAGTACACGATGACGAAGCACCTGTTGTAACAGTTATTGATCCAGACGGATGTATCAATGCTGTAGAATTTGATGCTTTACCATACGGTGAAGAAGATAACACTCCAGGAACTGCTCCATTTGAGTGTGATGAAATTAAGACTTGGTCTGCTGTTGCTACTGATTGTTCTGCAAACATTAGCTGGGAAGGTAAGTTATACAATTCGTCTACTGGTGCATTAGTTAGAGAAGTAACTACAAATGAGATTTCTCATGTAGTATCTAACAAAGAGTCTTTCTACGCAGAATTTTGGGCTTATGACAACTGTGGTAATTCTGGAGGTAACAGAGGCGCAGATGTTGAATTCTGGGATTGTAAGAAACCAACTCCTTATGTCTTAAATGGCGTAGCAGTTGAGTTAGGAGAAACTGGTTCAGTTCAAGTTTGGGCAACCGACTTAGACCAAGCAAGTTTCGATAACTGTTCTGACCAATCTAAGCTAGATTTCAGAATTTGGGCGGATTTCTTAGGAGATGCTCCAACTGATTTAGCTGGTGTTCAGGCACTTGGAAAAGTAATTACTTTTGAGTGTAATAGAGTTGGAAACAACTTAGTACACATCTATGTAATTGATGAAGAAGAGAACTGGGATTATGCTCAGACTTACGTAATCGTACAAGATAACATGGATGCTTGTGGTGGTAATAATGTTGGCGGCATGGTCGCTGGTACAATTGTTAACCCACAAGGAGAAAATGTAGAAGCTGTAGCTGTAACAATTGCAGGTGCTACTGATGAGTCTATGACTACAGGAGCAGACGGATACTTCCAATTCCAAATGGATATGGGAGCTGACTACACAGTAACTCCAGTGAAGGATATCAATCCTTTAAATGGTGTATCTACATTTGACTTAGTATTAATTAGCAAGCACATCTTAGGAATCACTCAGTTTGATTCTCCATACAAGTATGTTGCGGCTGATGTTAATAAGTCAGGAACAATTACTGCATTTGACATGGTTCAATTGCGTCAGTTAATTTTGAATATCAGATCTGAATTCCCAAGCAACGATAGCTGGAGATTTGTTGACGCAAGTCACCAATTTACTTCTGCGAATCCTGCATCTGAGAATTTCGGTGAGTTCTACACAATCAACACATTAAGCGGAGACATGATGAATCTTGATTTCGTAGGTGTGAAGATTGGTGATATCAACGGTAACGCTCAAGCGAACAGCTTATTGGGCGCTGAGTCTCGTACTACCAATGGTGCCTTAACTTTAACAGCGGCTGACCGTTTTGTTGAAGCAGGTGAAACAGTGACTGTAGCATTTACTGCTGCTGACATTGCAACAACTGAAGGTTACCAGTTCACAATGAACTTTGCTGGTCAAAATGCTGAAGTTGTAGAAGGTGTAGCGAAAGCTGCTAACTTCAATACAACAATGGCTGACAGAGGAGTAATTGCTACTTCTTGGAACGGTGAAGCGACTGCTAACGATGTATTATTCTCTTTAACATTCAATGCAACTGCAACTGGATTGTTAAGTGAGATTGTATCTGTAAGTTCTGATGTAACTTCTGCTGAAGCATACAACACTGCTGGTGAATTATTAGATGTAGATCTAGCGTTCACTCCTGCTGTTGCTGCTGGCTTTGAGTTAACTCAAAACACTCCAAACCCATTCAAAGCGGAAACTGTAATTGGCTTTAACTTGCCAACTGCTGGAAACGCAACGTTGACGGTTATGGATGCACAGGGTAAAGTATTAAAGTCTATCTCTGCTGATTATGCAAAAGGTGCTAACCAAGTTACCTTAAAAGCTAATGAGTTAGGTGCGACAGGCGTACTATACTATCAATTAGAGTCTGCGGATAACGTAGCTACTAAGAAGATGATTATCATTGAATAATATACTTCATATTTGGAAGGGGACCTCGGTTCCCTTCCATTTTTTATTAACAAGATGACAGCCTGCCTGACGGCAGTCAGGGATTTAATTAGGTCGTGTTCTCAGATAGAAGTAGAAGGCTGAAATTAAAAGTTGAGTTTTGAAATTGAATTTTGAAGCTGAATTAAATTTTAAAAAACCAAAACACCAAACCTGAAAAACAAAATATATCAGATTTTACAAGACCATAGAATAAAAAATACTAGAAAGAGATAACAGAAAATAGGAAGAACAGGGAAAACGGTAGTAAAAGTACTTGACCTACATTGAATGTATAAAAAGTACGAGCTACAAAATCCCGATAGCTATCGGGAGTCATCCTGTAAATACTAGAAAGCGCTAACTGAAAAAGTAAACAAATAAAGAAAAATTCGTCCTCAATAGCTTGGATTTAAGTGCATACAAATTTTAAAGTCCAAATGAAAAATAGGTAGAACAGGTAAAATAGTAGTAAAAAGTACTCGACCTACATTGAATGTATAAAAAGTACGGCCTACAAAAAAATCCTGTCATCCTGTAACTCATATACTTAAATCGGTTTTTGGGATGGCCTCTCCGCACTGTTGTGTCGGGGGGGCTTTTTTTATTGAGTTTGGCGGTAGGTTGGTCAGAATGGAAAATACAATCACCGTACTTTTTAAGATAGCGTAAATCATACAACAGAATTCATACCTCATACATCATAAATCCACCATGTACTATTTTATACAGATTTATGAAATATGAATATGAATTTTTATTCCCAAATCATACATCAATGCTAGACAGATTTACGATGTATGACCTGCCCGACTGCCGTCAGGCGGGCGGGTTTAAAAATTATGATTTCTGATTTTTTAGAAAAAAGCTGACAAATTTCAAAATTGAAAAACCAATTATATTTTCCTGACCAAAACAACCCAATCCTTATCTACGTCCGTAGGAGGAGCACCAAGATTGACAAATTTCCCACCATTTAATACTACATTAGCCCCTTTTTGGAGCGCTCCACCACTTCGAGGATTATACCAATCGACTGAAAAATCTCCTGCTGCACCAGTAAGATTAAGTCGAGTCTGTCCACCAAAAGTTAGGTAAACTGCATAAATTTCTCCTTTTTTAGCTAAACAATAAGCTTGGTCTCCTTTTAGTAACTCATCATGTGATTGCATTTCTGTAAATGGTAAATGAGTCTGAAAAAAAGTTAAAGCGTGACGGGTATAATCCCATAACCTATCTCGACTTCTCCAATCTTCACACCCCAAATCATTATTGTGATTTCGATAGCCAAAATACCATTCTGCGCCTGCACCACCAGCCATGAGATTGCCCCAAAGTGCCCATGCTCTCACCGTATCTTGATTATTATCAACTCTATCATCAGGGTCAGCACCACGCCAGTGAGGACCAATTTCATCCATCGGCATCACCCATTGGCGACCAGCCTCAGCTGATTTTTTTAACCATTCTTTGGTGACATCGTGGATATAGGTCTTTTTATTTACTTGCATAGACATCCCATCTAAATCTTTAAACCCTAAAAGGTTCGTAAAAATAGGGTCTCGATGATGATAGTCAGAATGGGAGTGAATGACCACGAAATTTTGGTAAGGGTCCTGTGTTTTTAAATAACTAACCATGGCTTTTTGTTGGTCTGTATTTTGACCATTGGGCGTCCAACTAGCAGGACCATTTTCTTCTCCAATATTCCACTTCAGCATAGGGTGGTGGGCAAATCGAGCAATCAATTCTCGCAAGTATAATTTTCGCTCTTTTCTAGTATCTCCATTATCCAATAATAATTCATTTTCTGTTTCTTGTAGAACTATATGTTGCATCAGACCGAGTTTATCCATATGGTCAAAAACAATTTCCCATTGAGCTAATTTGCTACAATCAAAGCGCAATCGTTCCTCATAACTAGTATATGGAAAAACATCCTTACCATCTCCTTCAATATTCATCGTTAAAAAATAAACACTATTCATGCCTTTGGATGCCAAATAATTTAGGGCACCTATCATTCCTTTCCCTTTCCCATTTTGCCAAGTTGGGTCACCCGTTTTCCAGTCTTGCAAATGTGGTTCAAATTTATGCAAACCATCTTTGGCAGAAGCTTCCCCTTCTCTTTCTTCGGATTGCCCACCTCTAGCAGTACCATCAAAATCAACATAGCCGAGGAAATTCTCAGGACTATCAGCACCACCTTTGAGAAAATATTTACTAGATTCTGCAAATTTTAAATAGCGTTCACCAACATATTCTAATCGACCTTTTTCTCCAGTTGCAGCAGCATTTACTTTGATAGTGCCTGTTTGCCCATCAAAATCAATACCTTCTCCAGCATTAGCGTCTTCAGAAACAGCAATATCTTTTCCTTTTCTAAAAGAGACTTCATACCTCCAAGTTCCTTCTAAATCTGGTCTAAAATGTACTTTCCAAACATTTCCATTTTCAGCGCTTGTTTCTCCAGCATTTCCGTCCGCCGCAAAAAAGCCTGGTACAACTACCGTTTTTTGAGGATGCGTAAATTTGACAGCCAGTCGATAGTTTAAAAAGGGATTATCCTCCGCAGTCTCGCTAGTAGGTTGACCTTCAAACGAAAGCGTTGTTTTAGCCCATTTTTTTGTGGTTATGGTTGGCAAATCATTTGAATTTTGGCAAGCTGTTAGTCCAATAAGGAGCATAAAAAGAAGGCAAGAAAAGCTTCGCATACAGGTTAATTTTTGATATGAATATTAATTGAGCGAGTAATTTACAAGAAATTCCTATTAACATTAAAAATAATTACAATAACTTAGGTGAAGGGCGAAAGAGAGAGGGTAAGAAGGTTAAACGGCATCCTGTTTACTTACTATTGTACTAATATCCGTGTTGAAAATAAAAGAATACCCTTTTTTTGCATTAGTTATTGAATTATTGGGGTTTCAAAAATACTAAAACTATCCTACTAAGTCGTGATGACTTCATATTATCTCCTACGTACTCGACCTAGAACAAGGGCTAAAAGTACGACCTAATTAAATCCCTGACTGCCGTCAGGCAGGCTGTCATCTTGTGAAAAAAAAGCAGCAGGCCAGAACGTTCGTCCCAAGACCTGCCACTGAATAGCTAGCTTACTCTTTGATAGTTGTGAGTGGTGAGTGATAAGTACTACTACTTACCACTTACAACTCACCACTTACCACTATAATTATTTATCTTTTACATTCATATCCAAATTCAAATCCATCGCTGCTTTAGCGCCCATGATTTGCATGAAGTCAAGTCCTGCATTGCCACCACTCGCACCATTAGCAGGTGCAGTTTGGAATTTAGGGACTAAATCTCCTTTGTAGTTCATGAAGGCATTGGCCCACATGTTTTGAACATCTTTGTAGGTCGCTAATTTTTTCTCTAAAGCACCATCTGCGGCCATTATCCTTTGTTTAGCATAAGCTTCTGCATCTGCCAATGCCTTGATTTTTTGTGCTTCTAACTTAGCCGCTTCCATCGCAATTTTTTGCTTTGCCATATCTTTCTCTGCCAGTTTTACTTGAGTTTCTGCTTGGACAACAGCCTGAGTTTGTCGTTGCATTTCTTCATACTCAATCTCTACTAATCTTTTACGACCTTCCGCTTCAGCAGTCATAGCCTCTTGCTGAGCAGTCACTAAGTTTTGCTTAGAAACGGATTCTCTAGTACTGGCTCCAATCTTCTTTTTTAACTTCTCATCTACTTGGGATTCATAATCCACATTTTCGATAGTCGCACTAGCGATGTTGATACCAAACTTTTTCAAATCAGACTCTTTACGTACCTTTTTGCCATCTTTAGCAATTCTAATATTACTTTCGTATACTCTTTTTACTTCATTAGTGAAGGTATCTCTTGTCACTTTTTCTTGAACATCCAAAAGATATAAACCATCTTCTAATTGGTCTTGGAAAAATTGCGATAATTGGGCTCGACCACCCGAATAGTGCTGCTCAGAGTCCATCAATTGTGCAGAGTTTTTTAAGCATTCAATCGTATAAGGAGCTAAACCTTTTAAAGCCAAATATTCCTTGTTCACATATTCAGAATGTAAAATCAACATATCTGTTTCTTTTTCAGGTAATCTAAATCGAACGACTGTTTGGGCAGATGCTTCCGTTGCGTCATTAAAACGAATCGGAATTAGTCCACCTTCAACTGTTGAGCCATTCTTGGTGCCTCGGTGACTTATTGTTATAACGTTCGGGTAAGTCGTCACTTTTGACCCTGGGAATTTAAAATAAACCCCGTTAGAAAAAATGACATGCTTTTTTCCTGTTGGTGTTTCTACTACTTCTCTGTAGCCTAAATCATTATAACCGAAAGGATTAATGACGAGCATGAACAATAATAAAATAACACTACCAGCGCCATAAAGGATTAATTTTCCATTTGTCTTTTTCATGTTGGTTAGTTTTTGACAATACACTTGATGGCTTGCAGTGTACAAGACAAGGCAAAATCAAAACGTAATTGTTGTGAGTTGATAATTTTTCAAAAGGTGCGGCGCAATACCTAATTTTTTAGGCATTGCGATAGCACGGTCATGGATTATCTATGCGATAATCATCGTAGGATTCATCTGGTCTCCATCGTTAAGGGTAGATAAATACACTTTTTAGTGAATACATCGAACGATTTTTTGGGGCTGTTTCATCTGGTTTTAGTTTGTTTTCCATGGTAATTTGGTATTGTTTACAAAAGGTTTTTAGTTTGTTTTTAATGGTAATTTGGTATTGTTTACAAAAGGTTTTTAGTTTGTTTTTAATGGTAATTTGGTACTGTTTTCAAAAGGTTTTTAGTTTGTTTTTAATGGTAATTCGGTACTGTTTTCAAAAGGTTTTTAGTTTGTTTTTATGGTAATTCGGTACTGTTTTCAAAAGGTTTTATAGTTTGTTTTCAATGGTAATTCAGTAATGTTTTCAAAAGGTTTTATCGTGTAATACTTTTACATTTTAAATTTTAGATTCAAAACCTCACTTCTGTGGGAAACAAATTGCATGAATTCGCCTCCCTCGGAAAGAACCGTTTCTGGGATAATTTAAAATAAAGTAATTGTTCAGTTTGTTGAAATACAGTTAATTATAAAGATTGTTGCCGTGTGGGTGAACCGCAGATGGGATGCCTTTTAATAAAATTACTATCCCTATATAATTACTGTTTCTAATTTGGTTTATAGGAGTCACTTAATCTTTTGTTAATTAAGTAGTATTGCTTTGAATACACTACAAATATGCAGCAAAACCCGACGAACGACAAATTTTAAAGATTCCTCCTTGGTTTTTCTCGACGAAACCAAGGAGGAGATAGTTTATTGCTTTTATAGGTAGTTGTAAATAACAAATAATTGAGGCATGAAATTTGGAAAGTATAATAAATTAATAGCTAAGTAGTAAGTCAAGTTGAAGATGATATGTTGAGGGTGTGAGTATTTTTTGGCTATTGTTCTAAAAAAATCATTGGATAGCACCGCTATGGAATTATTTTTATAGGACGATAGACGGAAAATAATCCAGCCTAACTTA
>CALLVC010000207.1 GCA_938010785.1 uncultured Saprospiraceae bacterium | reverse complement strand
GATTTTTTGGATTTTCCTACGGGAAAATCCAAAAAATCTCACCCTTAAAAATCCTTTTGCGAGGCGGCGAAGCCGCCGAGCAGAGTTATAAAAAATTTAATACTCACTGTAATTATTCCTATCATATGGAACTTTTTTTAGCTTTAATTTGTTCTCTTTTTGTTCATGGGATTATAATTTGTTGTAAGCAGCCTAAGGTTTTCAGAATCTTAGGCTGCTCTTTTTATGTTAAAAAAATTCTAAAAGTTATACCATTAGAGTTTTATTTTTTGTAACTTCACACAATTATCCACCCCCACCACTTGCAGTTCCCACTTACTTATTTTTAAGATTTTGATTCTCATCGTACCAATTAACTGATTACCAAATAATTTCATATTTAAAAAATTACAAATCATCTTATTTGTTTTGTTTTTTTTTATTTTGATAAATAGTGGACTCGAACACAAATTAACCGCTCCCCCCTAGGTTAAACAATAAGATTAAAACAAAAACTAATGACAAATCACTTTGCCGTTGTTAAATGGGGGATAATGCTTTTGCTATTTTTCTCTCTTCCAATTACAACTTTTGCTCAAATAACTGTTGATAATTTTATCGGCGTAAACACTCGTGGACAAGACCCTATCAATAGACTAGAAGCCGCTGGTATCGTTCGCGAATTCCACCCTTGGGTATTTAATGAAGGCTTTCCTAATAATGGAGGCTCACCTGTCTATCCTAATAACCTTTATCGTTGGAATCCCAATTACATTGATTTTATTCAATATGACGATTATTACAATGACATCAATAGTCTTGGTATATCCACCAGTCCAGTAACAATTAGAAGCACTCCTCAGGTCACTAATATATTTTTAGACCAAAATGACCCAAATGCAGAAACAGCACTAAATAGTGTCCCTGTAGAAGGTGGCGCGGACCAATTATCTCCAAGTTCTTATATAGCTCATGCGGCCTACTTATACCAGTACGCTGCGAGATACGGCAATACGGTATTTACCCCAAATAGGGAAAATTCCTTAATTACCCCTCGTTTAGCAGCTGGTGAAACTTCGCTTACTGGGTTAGGCGTTATTGAATATTTAGAAAATTGGAATGAACCAGACCAGTTCGGTATCTTTTCTCCCGAAGTTTATGCTGCTATGCTTAGTGCAGATTATGATGGTCATGGTCAAACACTCGGATTAGTTGTTGACCCAGATAATCCTGGTCAAATGATTAGTACGGTCGGCATTAAAAATGCGGACCCTAATTTGAAAGTGGTTTTGGCAGGTTTAGAAGATGCAAACCTTGATTATATTAGAGATATTGTGGATTGGTCGGTTATGAATCGACCAGCTGGAGCCCCCTTACCTTTTGATGTTATTAATATTCACCAATATTTGGGCAATGACCCAATATTTACGCAATCAACTAGTGGTGTCAGTCCAGAAGAAGGTGGACTACGTGCTATTTTAGAACCATTTGTTGCTTACAGAGATTCTTTAATGCCAAGTGTAGAATTATGGTTATCTGAGTTTGGCTACGATACTAATAATAATTCTTTTATCAGTGTTCCAACTATTGGAAATTTCACACAATATCAAGTGCAAGGTCAATGGATTATTCGGTCTTACCTAGAAACCATTGCGGCCGGATTTGATAGAGCGATGGTTTTTGATTTGCGAGATGCTTGTACCGGTCCTTTTTGTACCGTATTTACGAGTACGGGTTTATTAGAAACTCAGGCAAATGGTTTTAAACCTAAAGATTCTTGGTACTATGTCTCCACCATGAAAAATGTCATGGAAGACATGGTTTTTGATGCGGATTTGACGACCTGTTCGGACTTTAGTTGCCCAAGAGTTTACCGATTTACGGACCCTAATATGCCCGGCAAAAGAATTTATGCAGTTTGGAGTCCAACTTCGGATGGTACTGCTTATAATTTCAATCTTGATTTAGAAGGTGCTACTGCTGGTACTTTAGTAGAACTGGCAACACCAAGTATTACTGGTATTAGTTCTGCCTTGACAGGTACCAACCCTTCTATTCCAGTAAGTGAAAGTCCTGTTTTTGTCATTGTGGGGGATAATTTCAATTCTGGAGTTGGGTGTACTTCTAATCTATCTATTTCCGACCAGACTTGTGGAAGTTTAAAAGTTAATTGGGACGCACCTAATGGTGTCTCTACTTTCCAATTATGGTATATGGAAGGGAATCAAACAGTAGGAGACTTTTCTTTGGCAAATGCAACCTTGGTATCAGATGAAATAGATGCCAATTCCCTTAGTCAGACCGTCGCTGACTTGCCCATTAATATGCCGATTACTTTTTTCCTTATCCCTGAGGGCGTAGCTGTTGATGCTAGTAATCCAAATGCACCACCTATTTGTTCTGTTCAAACTATGACTTTGGACGCATCGAATACTTGTAAGATTCCATTAGACCCTAGTATGATTTTTGACCCTTTTGTGAACTTACAAAATGCCTCGAATTTAGTAGATGAACAAGCTACCTTAGACCCTTTTTGTCAACCTGATGTTACTCCTTCTACTTTTTGGGGATTTGATTTTCCTGCCGACCAGTCAGTTACACAAGAACGACTTAGTTTGGACTTAGGTGCTTTTTATGATATAGATATTTTGGCATTTTTTGATGGTGCTGGTATTGGCGAATTGACTATTCAACGAGCAGATTCTCCAAATGGTCCTTGGACAGATATTACGACCTATCTAACTATTAGTACCGATGAATGGAGATATTTCACAGATTTTTTCCCTGCAAACCAACCCGTTAGGTTTTTGCGATTTATTGCTAGTGAAAATGATGGTGTCCAAATAGGAGAATTGGTATTATGTGGGAATCCTTCGGCTTCGAATCCGAATATTATACCTGGAACGGTATCAGCTGCTTTGATAGCGGATAACTCTTGTAATTCTGTTAGTATAGATATCACGGCTCCTTTTGACCGTGACATTGCGCACTACAGCGTGGAATATGGTGGAAATTCTCAAACCTTTCCATACACAGGTGATACCCAAACACTCGTTGTATCTGACTTACCAGCTGGCAGTAATTTTAATTTTTCTATTATTACTGTTGATAATGGTGGTTTAACTTCTCCCCCATTTTCCATATCAAGCAATACTTTTCCTGCTGCAGATTGTCAGATGTATTGTAATCCTGACTGTTCTACTCAATTATGCTTATTTCCTAGCTGGATTACCGATTTGACACCAATTAAACCTGATGATTATGACCCTACTCGGTTAATAGACGAACAAGAAACTGCACCAGTTTGTGGTAATAATACAAACCCTACCGTAGAATGGGGATTTGAATTCGACCCTTTTGATGGGCTTCCTCCCGTAATTGCTCGACTTGATTTACAGAAAGCGTATAACCTAGATAGTATTTTCTTGTTTGATGGAAATGGGGCAGGTGCCTTTTCAGTCGATTATTTAGACGAAAATGGCGAATGGCAACCACTAATAAATCATTTTACTAACCCGTTCCAAGAATGGGTACTGTTTGAGCATCCAGAAGTGCATGCCAGATATTTACGATTGACTAAAGCAGATAATGATGCGAATATAAATGAAGTTGTCATCCATGCTACTCCTTACATTGAAGTAGACCCTCCTTCGGGAGAAATCAGTGATTTCACACCTGATGTAGTCAATTGTAATGATGCCAATATTAGTTGGACGATACCGACTAACTCTAATATTAATCAATTAAAATTAGTTGTAACGACGACTAATAGTTTGGTCGAAACCTTATTACCACCCAATACTAGTTTTTATACCATTGATAATTTACTGCCTGGAACCGTTTACGAAGTCTTTCTCTTTGCAGAAAATTCGGGAACAGCTCCTACTGACTTGGAGGTTATTACTTTCCAAACCCCTAGTAATGGGGATTGTAATAATAATCCGGTTCCCGCAGGTGTATCTAATTTCCAAATTATTCATACCGATTGCGAGGAAGTGACCTTAAGTTGGAATCTACCTGCAAACCAAGATATTGCCTATTATAAATTAACTGCACAACCTGATAATATAGCACTTAATTTTGGCCCTTGTAGCGCACCTATTGCGTTTGACGTTAATAATTTACAACCAAATACGAATTACACTTTTAATCTATCCGTTTTTGATTTTGATAATAATGAATCTACCGTCCAAACCATTTCTGGTACAACACTAGCAGCGAATCAATGTAGTAGTAATAATAATGGTAATGGTAATTGTAACCCTGACTGTCCAACTTTTATTTGTATAGAAGATGCGTGGATTAATGAAATATCGTCTTCGGTTAATTTAGATGCTTCTAGATTATTTGACGAACCTCATTTAGGTAATCCTGTTTGTGGTGAATTAGGTATTCCAAATAGTAGATGGGGCGAAGAATATACCCCCGGTTTAGGCATTCCGCCAATCATTTGTATCATTGATTTACAACAACCTTATAATTTAGATGCAGTGTATATTTATGACATCGAAGGTGAGGGAACTTTTAGGGTAGAATACCAAGATGCAAGCGGCAATTGGGTCACCATCCTCGAACACTTTACACAGCATTATAATAGATGGATTCCAGCTACAGATTTGAATATTACAGCACAAAATTTACGCTTTACTAAAATAGAAAACCAAGCTAAAATTGGTGAAGTAGCTATTTTTGGTATGCCTGTATCTAATTAGTTGTGAGTTGTGAGTGGTAAGTTGTAAATCGCTATACTTACCACTAACCACTAACCACTAATCCTAGACATTCCTCCATCCAATCCTATTACTTGGCCCGTCATCCATCCTGTTTTATTGGATAATAAAAATGCACCCATTTCTGCAATTTCTGATGCTTCTCCTACTCTCTTTAAAGGATGTCGCTGTCCAGAAGCTTCTTTCTTTTCTGGCGTGGCTAATAGTCGTCCTGCCAATGGCGTATCCGTCAAGGAAGGTGCTATGCAATTCACTCTAATATTTGGGGCCCACTCAGCTGATAAAGAGCGCGTTAACCCTTCTATTGCTCCTTTGGCAGCAGCAATAGAAGCATGAAAAGGCATGCCCTGCTGCACCGCTACGGTACTAAATAAAACTACACTTCCATTTCCCGCTTTCTTTAAACCTTTGAAGCAAGCTTTGAGCGCTTTGACGGCTCCTAAAACATTAATATCAAAATCCGCTTGAAACTGTTCTGGTTTTAAAGATCTAAATGGCTTTAGTATAATACTGCCGGGACAATAGGCTACGCCGTGAATTTCTGTGGGTAAAATAGTTGAGGAAATTTCATCCGTTAAAATATCTAGTGTATGATGCTGGACATTTGGTAGACCTGCTAAATCATTGCCTGTTCTGGATAAAACCAATACATTTCCTCCTGCGGCACTTATTAATTTGACCAATGCTAAACCAATACCAGAACTACCGCCTACGATTACATAATTATTTCCCTGCATTTCTTAATTCGTCTATTTTGTTTAAAATATTTTCTGATTCTTCTATCATTACCGCGTAAGCTCTTAAATCGCCTGAACGCTGGACATCTCTTGCTTTTGACATCAATTGTTCATACTCCTTTTCCAATTTCTTAATTGGGTCTTTTTTAAATAAACCAAACATGTTTTTTAAATTTTTAGGTTAATCTTAAAACTAATCGAGGACTAAACAAGCCTTAGAAGGAAAGGTTTATTTTTTAGTGGTAAATGGTAAATTGTGAGTGGTAAGTGTTGGGAATTTGGCAGACTTGATGAATCTGATAATTAAAATTAGGGCTGTACGAAGTTTTACAAATCACATAGGATTCAACGCGGATTGAACTGATAAAACGAATTTTTGTAGGTCGTGTGCACAAAAGATACTTACCGTTATATTGTACACGACCTGTAAAATCTGCCCAATCCGTTTAATCCACATTGAATCAAGTCTAATTTTGAAACTTCGCACACGTCTAAATTAAAATCGGCGGTTACAAGAAAGGCTGAGTCACCCTAATCGACTTATTCGTAATATCTCCTTCGTGTCTTTAGTGATTTTAAATCGTTCATCCGACCGATGTCCTACGACCCAAACAATGGCCCCTTCTGATTCTAATACTAAAACCGCTTCTTTCTCAAAAAGGGATAATTTTTCATCTCTCAAAAACTCGCTTACTTTTTTGCTTTTTCCCTTCATGCCCAAAGGCTGAAATTTATCTCCTTCTTTCCACTTCCGAACAATGAATGGTAATTTTACTTTTGCTAAATCAACTAAAGCAACCGCTTTTCCTAGGTTTAAAGTAGCAGGTCGCTTTTTTAATATGGTAGCAGATAATTCTCCTTTGGGTAAGTTAATGGTTTCGGGTAACATTTCTATTTTTGTCCAAACAGCTACCGCACTTTTTTTTCTCTGTATTAATAATTCTTTTCTACCTACTACAATATGATGGGACTTAGAGTAGAATTGAGCACCAACATTATCAATTGCTCGAAAAATCTGGTCAACATGGTCCGCATTAAAACCATATTTATAAATAATTTCAAATAAAACGGTTGACTTAGCCACCGCATTTTTCAAGTCAACCATATTGACTTTCACCACATCCGCTTCTTCCGTAATCATTTTTTGATGCTGCTGTTTCACCGCCCATAGAAACAATTCTTCCGTCTCCTTTAATTGTTTTAAAGTCTTAGAAAAAGTTTGTTCTAAAGAAGGATTTATCTGCTTTAAGGGTGGCACAACTTTATGTCGAATTAAATTCCGACTATGTTCTAAAGATTTATTAGAGGCATCTTCTCGAAAGGGTATTTTTTCAGTTTCGGCATACTGTTCAATTTGCTCCCTGGTAGCAAAAGACAAGGGACGAATTATCTTATCGTTTTTGACGGGAATACCGTGTAGCCCTCTAATGCCTGTTCCTTTTGCTAAATTGTACAATAAGGTTTCTAAAGAGTCATTTAAATGATGAGCGGTTGCAAGCAACTGATAATCAAAGGATTCCATCAATTCTGCAAACCATTTATAGCGCAACTCTCTTGCCATTAACTCCGTAGACTTTTGCTGTTTTCCACTTTCTTCTTTTGTCTTAAACTGAATAACATGAAAAGGTACGTCCCACTCGGCTGCTTGCGCTTTCACCAGTTGTTCGTCCGCATCGGAAGCCGCTCCTCTCAATTGAAAATTGCAATGAGCAATACCGAACTTAAAGCCCGCTGCATGAAATAAACTAGCCATTACCATAGAATCTACCCCTCCACTTACCGCTAATAATATTTTATCAGTGGGTGAAAATAATGCGGTTTGTTCAATATAATCTTTGAATGCTGCTAACATCGAAAATTGTCTTGTTTTATTTCTTTACCGTACACTTTTTAAAACGCTGCCTTTGGCAGCTAAACAAAGGAGTTTGAGGTGATCAAATTTTGATTTTGCTTACAGCAAAATCAAAATTTGATCACCTCAAAAACTCTTTTCACGCACGTAGCATGAAGAAGTATACTTCTGAACCCTAAGGGATGGGCTGCCAAGTGCGTGGTTCAGAAAAAAGTGTATAGTAGAGAAGTTTATATTTTAAAATATACTGAGGCTACCTATGCGCCAAAGTTAATAATTATTGCTTTGGATGCAAATTGATACTGAGTTAGACGGTAATATTCTTTAAAGGGAACGATTTCTATCTATTTATTTGTTAGCCTAATTTAAATTTATGCTAATAAATGGGGTTTTTCCCTTTAGCTTAGATAAATTTGCAGCTTAGTTCTACTTTGACACTTTAGAATCAGTTCTTACTAAATCACGCACTTCGCTACGCTTCGTGCTTAAAATGAGTTTTTGGGGCGAGTAAATCTTGATTTTTCTTACAGAAAAATCAAGATTTACTCGCCCCAAACCCCACTTTTAGCCGCCATAGGCGGCGTATACCTAAAGTGTCAAAGTAAAATTAGTAACGGTAAAAGAATAACTTGAACTATCTGGCTGTGCCTTTTGCAGCTATACTTCGTTGAAAATGCTCGCCATAGCTAAGGCTATGCCTGCGCTTTTCGCCTCGTCTAGCTACAAAATTCACTACCCAAAGATGTCCACCTTATTTTTTTATCGTTACTTAATTTGAAAATCGTACAAATCATAAAAATTACACAATGGATTTTATAGAAGAATTAAAGTGGCGGGGTATGTTACACAATTCAACCCCTGGAGTGGAACAAGCATTATCAAACGGTATGAAAACAGGCTATATAGGGTTTGACCCGACAGCCCCTTCTTTGACTATTGGTAATTTTGTACAAATTATGTTGCTCAAATTATTCCAATTGTCTGGACATAAACCAATTGTCTTGATGGGTGGCGCAACGGGTAGAGTTGGAGACCCTTCTGGAAAAAATAAGGAACGAGATTTAAAATCATTCGAGGAACTAGACCATAACCTTAGTTTTCAAGCGAAACAATTTAGTAAATTTCTAGATTTTGAAGGTGTTGAAAATAATGCTGAAATGGTTAATAACCTAGATTTTTATAAAAATATGAACGTCTTGGATTTCCTTAGAGATGTCGGTAAGACCTTGACGGTCAATTATATGTCTTCTAAGGAATCTGTTAAAAAGCGAGTAGAAACAGGTTTATCCTTTACGGAATTTAGTTACCAATTATTACAGGCCTATGATTTTCAATGCTTGTACCAAAATAAGAATGTCATTCTGCAAA
Organism: uncultured Saprospiraceae bacterium; assembly: GCA_938010785.1. Taxonomy (GTDB): domain Bacteria; phylum Bacteroidota; class Bacteroidia; order Chitinophagales; family Saprospiraceae; genus JAFMDF01. The sequence goes on along the minus strand of CALLVC010000207.1, from coordinate 193 downwards.
TGGGTGGTTCTGACCAATGGGGAAATATCACTTCTGGAACGGAGTTTATCCGTAAAAATGTAGGTAGTGAGGCAAATGCACATGCTTTAACGACCCCATTATTAACTAAAGCAGACGGCTCTAAATTTGGAAAATCAGAAGCTGGTAATATTTGGTTAGACCCAAATATGACTTCTCCTTACAAATTCTACCA
>CALLVC010000206.1 GCA_938010785.1 uncultured Saprospiraceae bacterium | reverse complement strand
GTTTCTACGACTACCAAGCTTGTTTTCTCTGATGTTGATGCCCCTTGGATTGATATCGTAAGTGCTCCAGACACATTAGTAGCATGTGATACTACTGGTCTAGCAAAATTATTAGGTGCAAAAGGTATAGATAATTGTGATACAGAAGTACCAGTTACGTTCTCTGTAACAATGGATGAAACAGCTCCTTGCTTTAATGCTAATGGAACTCCTGATACAACGCATGCAACGGTAGTTTTTTCTGCAACTGATGATTGTGGAAATACTGCTACTTTAAGCAGACGAGTTACTATTATTCGTCCAGATTTACAGAATCCTTTATATGTAGCTAAAACTAGAGATGTATTGGCAGATTGTGCTTCGGATGCTGTTGATTTTCCTTTACCTGGATTGAAAATTGGAGTTTGGGAAAATAATCAGTTTGAAGTAAGAGACACAGTTCAATTAAGTACATCTGAATATATCTGTGGATATATTTTAATTAAAAGTATAGAAGAGATTCCTGCTACGGATTGTGGAAAGAAGAATTTCATTTACTGGGATGCTTTAGACTGGTGTGATACTGAAGAGGGACTTAGCCGAATTGATACGACTTTTATTGAATTTATTGATACGATTGCACCTATGTTTGCAATGGGAGAGGGGATGCCAATTGAAATTGAGTTAGACCACTTTTCTTGCACCTATGATGCTAGTAAGATTAGTAAGCCAATGGCTACAGACAATTGCGATGAAAACCCTAATGTTAGATTAGATATGGTTTCTCGTATCGAAGATGGTCAAATTTGGCCAATCGAGGCTGATAAATGGGCTGAATTAGATTGTGATTCTTTTCAATTTAAATGGGTCGTTGAAGACGAATGTCACGAACAACTACTGAATGATACTTTAACACAAATTGTCGTTGTTAATGATGTAACTAAACCATCTGCTGCTTGTGTTGACCAATTAAATGTTTCTGTCCCTAATGAATGGGGAGCAAGAGTTTATGTAGAAGACATTGATGCAGGAAGCTATGATGCTTGTGGTATTGCTTCTAGATTAATCAGAATTAAAGGTTCTGGTGATGATTTCGCTGAATATGTAACGATTGGTTGTGAATACGTTCACTCTGATTTACAAATAGAAATGAAGGTGACGGACCATAAAGGAAACTATAACCTTTGTTGGTTGGATGTAGCAGTTGAGGATAAAATTAATCCTTACTGTGAACCATTACAGGATGTATTAGGAGATTGCGAAGATTACCAAAGTGATGTGCTAGGTGCAAGCACAGATACGGATGAAAACTTGATGATGGCGGAAAGCGAATATATTGCATTAACAGGTGATTTGTTGGATTTATACAACGAACAATTTGGAAATCCTGCAACCTTAGAAGTATGTGAAGACAACCTTGCAGGTGCAAACTGTGGTACTTTAACTATAGAACAAGAATACCAATTGATTCAACGGCCTTGTGGAGAAGCGAGGATTAAGCGTCGTTACCGTGGCACAGATTGGTCAGGTAATACCTCTAATTGGAATACTCAGAATATTACCATTACTGCAAAGCAAAATTGGAAAGTTACTTTCCCGGCTGATTGGGAAGGCCATTGTGGAGATATGCCACCTACCGAAGCTATCAAAATTGTGAATGGAAATTGTGATATTTTAGGATATGAAGTAACAGAGCGACAATTTGACATCCCGGGCGATGCTTGTTTCGAAATTGAAAGAACTTATCATGTTATCAATTGGTGCAAGTATGTAGCTGGAGATGCACCAGTAGAAATTGATAGAGTAGAAGGACCTCGCGGATATGCGGATAGCTTAATGATTACTAGCGAAGGAAATGAAAATAACGGCTATTGGACTTATATCCAAGTATTAAGAGTACATGACGACGAAGCACCAGTGGTTACTGTTATCAATCCTGAGCCTTGTATCAATGCTGTAGAATTTGATGCTCCACCTTATGGTGAGGAAGACCAAACGCCAAGATTTGCGCCTTATGAATGTGATGAAATCAAAACTTGGTCTGCTATTGCTACTGATTGTTCTGCAAACATCAACTGGATTGGTAAATTGTATAATGCGGATAATGGAGAGTTAGTAGCAGAGTCTACTACCAATGAAATAACACATGTTGTCTATAACGAAGATTCTTATTATGCAGAATTTAGGGCTTATGATAATTGTGGTAATTCAGCTGGAGCGCAAGGAGACACTCTTTTATTCTGGGATTGTAAAAAACCTACTCCTTATGTGTTAAATGGAGTAGTGGTAGAATTGATGCCTACAGGGATGGTTCAAGTTTGGGCGACTGACTTAGACCAAGCTAGTTTTGATAACTGTACAGACCAATCTGAATTAGACTTCAGAATATGGGCTCCTCATACAGGAGAAGCACCAACTGATTTATTGGGTGTTTTAAATTTAGGAAAAGTAATTACTTTCAATTGTTTCCAACTTGGAAATAATGATGTCAGTATCTATGTTATTGACGGTGAAGGAAATTGGGATTTTGCTAGAACTTATGTGCTAGTTCAAGATAATATGGATGCTTGTGGTAACCTTAACCCAGAACCTCAAGGCATGGTTGCAGGTCAAATTACCAACCCAAGTGGAGAAACTGTAGAAGATGTTGAGATTAGTATTTCTGGTGGTATGGAAGAAACTATGATGACTGGTTCCGATGGAAAATATATGTTCCAAGTACCTACAGGAGAAGATTACACGGTGACACCAATAAAAGATATTGACTACTTAAATGGAGTTTCAACTTTTGATTTAGTGTTAATTAGTAAGCATATTTTAGGATTGACAGCATTTGACTCTCCTTATAAATACATTGCAGCGGATGTTAATAAATCTGGAACAATTACTGCTTTTGATATGGTTCAAATTCGTCAATTGATTTTGAATATTAGAGATGAATTCCCGGCGAATGATAGTTGGAGATTTGTAGACGCTGCTTATGAATTTACTTCTGATAATCCAGCTGCTGAAGCCTTTGGTGAAATGTACAATATTAATAACCATAGTGAAGATATGGAAAATATGGACTTCATTGGTGTTAAGATTGGCGATATTAACGGTAATGCTCAGGCTAATAGTTTATTAGGCGCAGAGTCTCGTAATACCTTTGGTTCCTTGATTTTGACTACTGCTGACCGTATGGTTGAAGTTGGAGAAACAGTTACGGTGACTTTTAATGCTCCAAGCATTGAGCAGGTTCAAGGATATCAATTTACCTTAGATTTTACAGGAACAAAAGCTACTGTATTAGAAGGAACTGCTCAGCTAGCTAACTTTAATACCGCTTCAGCAAACAGAGGAAAAATTACGGCTTCTTGGAATGGAGAAGCTACAGCTAACCAAGCATTATTCAGTTTGACTTTTAATGCGACGGCTAACGGCTTATTGAGTGAGCTAATCAATGTGAATTCTACGATTACACCAGCGGAAGCTTATAACCAAGCAGGGGAATTGTTAAATGTTGAATTAGCATTCACTAATCCAATTGCTGCTGATTTTGAACTTAGTCAAAATACACCAAATCCTTTTAAAGGAGAAACGGTAATTGGCTTTAATTTACCATTGGCAGGAAATGCTACTTTACAGGTTATGGATGCGCAAGGAAAAGTATTAAAAGCTATCCAGGCGAACTATCCAAAAGGACAAAATGTGATTACTTTGAAAGCCAATGAGTTGGGGGCAACAGGAGTATTGTACTACCAGTTGTCTTCTGCTGACTATGTGGCTACTAAGAAGATGATTATCATCGAATAAAGACACAATCTTTTATACTAGAAAACTACACAAAACTCGTTTGGGGCCTTCAGTTTAACTGGAGGCCCTTTTTTATTTTTAGCGAGATGTTAAAATAATTCAGCGATTCTCGCTTTGAAAATTATTTTATATAAACTTTGAAAATTCAAATGATTTTGGAGCTTTTTAACTAGACGTTCTTTTCTTTTTTTCAACCTGCCTTCGTGCCTTGGCAGGCAGGAATTCTAGTTTGTTTAAATCGCTCCGCGTAAACAAACGGCAGCCGCCACCTCCATAAACGTGTTCTTAGGCTGCTTTGCTAACATATTCTGCGCTAAAACCAAAACATTTACTATTTTCATGTAATGTTAAAATCAAAGCGAGAATTACTGAAAATAATTTACTCAATACTGGATTTTTAATATAAAATTTTATAAATTATATTAAAGTCAATAACTCACTATTTCCCCCTTCTCTAACTAAAAGTCCTCACATTAACAAAAGCTATACTCTTTCTTCGAAGCTGATTTAATTTGGCTCGTTTCCTAATGCAGACCTGTTAATTTCAAAAACAATAGCTTATAAAGACAATCTTGCCTTTAAAGCCTATCTCTTTCCTAGTTTAAAACAACGTATTACCCCTTTTCATGGAGGAATGATGTGAACTCTGTTCATACTGCACTTCTATGCCATTTTTTGATTTTTAGCAATAATCAATTATATCCATAATCCAACAAAATTTAAACATCCATGACAAAAAGATTTGTACTACTGACCTTTCTTAGCTGTATTTGTGCCTTTGTATTTGCTCAAAAAAATAAGGATTTTATCTTAACCATGAATCAGGATACTGTTTTTGGTAAGGTAACTTTAAATACTAGTGTAGCACATATCACTTTTAAGCATAAACGCAAAAGAGTATATTTTCATCCAAAAACATTAAAAGCTTTTGGCATTTACGATAAAAATACGGGCTATAAATATTATAAATCGATTACCAATGCACGAGGGACTAGTATGTTTGTAGAGGTATTAGTAGAAGGTTCCTTTAAGCTCTATAAATATGAAAAAACCGAAATGATAGCTAATTCGAAATACACTAAAAATTTATATTACATAGGTCGAACTGATGAACGATTATCGACTATCACACCAGATTCCTATGAAAATGCTATTAAAGTTTTGGTGAGGGACCATCCAACTTTATCAGTTGAAGCGGAGCAATCGTCCTTCCAAGAATTCCCCAATCTAATTGCCTCTTTGAATCAGTTGTAATTTTTATTTTGCCTTATGCACACATTTGACTAATTAATCTAAGTTGTGGACAATTGAAAAAAACTGGTAGCAAAGCCTTTAGGCTTTCCCGTAACCGACCTTGAGGTCGGAAAAATATAGAAAAATAGGCCTCAAGGCCTTTGACAGGAAAGCCTGAAGGCTTTGCTACCAGTTTTTTTCAATTCTCCACAACTTGAATTAATTACTTAAAAAGGTGTCTTTAGGTATCAAAAATGGGTAGTCAAAGGGTATCAACGATTGGCATTTGTGCCGTAAGTACAAAACCCTGCGGTATCTTTTGTTGGCTGTTCCCATTTGTGTGCATACGGTAGACTACTTTATACTTTAAAATAAAACCGATATGTCACCCCAATGGAACCCTAAGAATTAAGTCTAGAACTTTTTTTACCTTGTCCCAAAAAGGAAAAAATGGACAATAAATCTAAGGTCGCATTAATTACAGGCGCTGGTTCAGGCATTGGGCAAAGTACTGCTATCACCCTTTATAAAGCTGGATTTTCTATTGTACTAACTAGTCGTAGAATGGAAAAATTATACGAAACAGCTAAACTAATTGAAGGAAATGTAAATCGACTTTTATTGGTGACCTGTGATGTAAGTAAACCTAATGAGGTGACTCAACTTTTTAAAAAAGTAAAAGTAAAAGAAAAATTTAATCGCCTCGATGTTTTATTTAACAATGCAGGAATCAGTGTTCCTGCCGCTCTTTTAGAGGATATTAGTTATGAAGATTGGAAAACTGTTGTAGATATTAATTTGACAGGTGTTTTTCTTTGTACTCAACAGGCAATCAAATTGATGAAAAATCAAAAGCCCATGGGAGGAAGGATTATTAATAACGGTTCTATTTCAGCTCAGGTTCCTCGTCCCAATTCTGCACCCTATACTGCCACGAAGCATGCATTGACTGGACTTACTAAGTCCACTTCTTTGGATGGGCGAAAATACAATATTGCTTGTGGACAAATTGATATTGGAAATGCAGCTACAGATATGGCAAAACCCATGGAATCTGGTGTTCCTCAAGCAAATGGGGAGATTAAAATAGAACCAACTATGAAGGTGCAAGAAGTTGCCGATGCAGTGGCTTATATGGCCAATTTACCCTTGAATGCCAATGTATTATTTATGACCGTCATGGCTTCTGCTATGCCTTATGTGGGTAGAGGTTAGTTGCTGGGAACAAGTACCTTATCAATTAAATGGATGACCCCATTTACTCCTTGACCATTGGTGATAACCAAATTTGCTATTCTGTTATTACTTCTAACACTTTTAATGTTGTTAGACTCGCCTATGGTAAGTTCTTGATTCGGTAATAGCGTACTTAGTTTTTCCGAAGCTACTAAGTCTTCTGCATATAAATTGCTTGAGGGAACAAAATGGTTTAAAAGCACTTGTTCTAAATCATCTGCTGGAATGCCACTAATGGCATTTACCCCTAACTCTGTAAATAAATCTAAAAAAGCACTATCGGTTGGAGCAAAGAGTGTGAAAATTTCTTCTCCATTTAGTAGCTCATTTATATTCGTTGCAATCGGCTCTCGTTCAAATATTTGGGCAAAAGTTGAAAGTTCTGGATGCGAATTAACTATAGTCAATAGGTCTATTGGAGCAACTACATTATCCACAACATGGATTACTGCATTTTTTACACGTACATCTTGCAAAGCAACCAGCCGTTCTCCATTGACGCGAATACTCCCTTCTGTTTTGATAAATATGCTATTTGGTCCATCAAAGTCAGAGAATGATTGTGTTGGAATAAACGCTGCAAAAGTATCTTTTAAAATGTACCCCTTATTTTTCACTAAGTGATAATCTAACATATCTGTAACTATAGCCTTTGGAATATCAGCTATTGAATTCCAATCTTCATTATTATCCAATAATTCTTGAAAGGCATCATTAGTAGGGGCAAAAAAAGTGAAGGAGTCTGTTGTCAATATATTTTCAGTCCAACCAGTTTCACTCATAATGGAGTCTAACTGATTTAGGTCAATACTGCTTTCAATAAATTCAATAGCTGATGGTTGGGCATTGAAACCAATTTGCTCAAAGTTTGGACCAGATACTTCGTCTCTTTTACAATTGCTCAATAAAATTAGAGTAAGTAATAAAGTAGAAATTAAAGCAAGGCGAGTAAATATTTTCATTAGAAATATTGATTATAAATGATAATGTTCGGATTATTTTTAACTACTAAATTATAGCTATTTTCGATATAAATACAAGTACGTTTAATAAAAAGCGAAGTTTCAAACCTACCTTTGACTATTAGCTACAAAAATAGCCCCAACTTATACAAGTTGAGGCTATAATTTTAAGAATAAATTAAACTAAAATTTTAATTTATAATTAGAGGATATTTTATAATCGTGGTAAAATCACAGTATCAATTACGTGGACTACACCATTTACTGCTTGGACATCCGTTGCAATGATATTTGCATTATTCATCGTTGCATTAATTGCAGGCATCGTTCCTGTTAAATTAATATTGAAAGAATTATTTTCTAATAAAGTAGGAATCGTTTGTCCATCTGATAAGTCAGTTGACCGTACATTTCCTGCCGAAGTAACATGATATAATAATACACTTTCTAAGGCCGCTGCTGGAATATCTGCTAAGGTATTCCACTCCATATTGCTATCTAAAAGTGCTTGGAAAGCATCATTGGTTGGTGCAAATACCGTCAATGGACCTGCTCCGCTCAATGCGCTTACAAAATCTACACTTAAATCAGACCTCGTCAATGCTGCTACCAAAGAAGAAAACATTGGGTTTGATGTGGCAAATGTTACAATATCTGCTGGTAGAATAACTGCATCCACAGCGTGAATTACCCCATTTGAAACAACATTATCTGCTCCAATAACTGAACTTGTTCCGTTAATTTTAACGCCTTCTTCTAAATTAATGTACAAACTAGTATTAATTTCTCCATTAAATGGGGTCGGTGAAACAGAATGGAAATATCCTGTACTCAAATCAGTTGACCTTACATCTCCTGCTACTACGTGATTCGTTAACACAGCTGCTAAAGTAGCCACTGGAATATCGTCTAAAGAATTCCAATCTGCATTGCTGTCTAGTAATGCTTGAAATGCGGCATTGGTTGGTGCGAAAATAGTGAAAGGACCATCGCCCGATAGCGTTTCAACAAGTCCTGCTTGGCTAACTGCTGCGACTAGAGAACTGAAGTCGGCATTGTCAGAAGCAAATTCTACGGCATTGGGTGTTAAGTTTACTGGTGGGTCAACTATTTCGTCGTCTCCACAACTGGAAAAAATGAATAAAGAACATACGAATAGTGTTAAATAACTGAAACGGGATAACAGCTTCATGATTTTTTTATTTTTAGGTTAATAATGAGTCGAGGTGAATCTCCGACACTGCATAAATGATATTAATTGCATTTTGTTTAAAGTTTATTCCATTTTGTTGATTAAAAGTTAAACAAAATGACAAATGGCTTACATTAATAACCTAAAAAGGGTAGTATTTACTGAAAAAATACTACCCTTTTTATGGTATGAAAAATACGAAATTATTATCTTTTATATCAAAAACAGTTATTGAAATAGTTAGTTTTTGAGTTTGCTCTGCCAAATGATGGTATCATTATGAATGAAAATGATATGATTTTTATCTATTGGATTGCCATTCGTATAATAACCAGCTTCAGTTTTTTCTCTTTTTCTTCCACTATCTAATCTATGATTTTCTGAATCGAATTCTATAATATAATTGCCATCTGTTCTAGAATTAGACATACTTAAAAATCCTGTAACATCTTCTCCTCTTTCAATTTGGTCAAATCTTAAGATATTGGTTTGTTCACTGGTATAAATTTTTATGTTTTTTACAGGATAAGAACGGTCGTTTTTTACAGTAATATCTATCCCTTTAGTACAAGAATAGAGCAGACTACAAAAGGCGATGATAATTAAATTTTTAGTCATTTGCCTTTTACATAATTAGTCAAATAAGAAAACCGCTTCGTTAATTTTCCATCCTTCGTCATCATTCCTCGCTCTATTACCCCACCTTTTTTAGGCGCTAACAAATCCTCTAAAACGTAATCAATAAACTGATTACCAAAGGCTTCCGATGCATCTCTAGGCATCTCATTAGGCAAATTATCGATCGTCATCATATCGATACTATGACTTTGATAAGGCTCAATTTCTGATTCAGTAAATGGGTCATAACCGAATACAGGGTCTGGAATAACGGTAGGTTTTAAGGTAGAAGGAATCGATGCTTCGGGAGCAATGTCACAAGTTACATCTGCAATAACTTTTATGGCAAAATCGTCAGACTTCATATCGGCTTTGGTGAAAAAAACAGGGGCTTGGTTGTCCCAGTAGATGCCGTTTATCATCAGGTCTGCAACTTGCGTATATGGCTGAAAGATACTTTTATACTGTGTTGGATTATTGAAAAAATGATTTAATTCAAAAGCACTGCCATCTTTTCGAGCAGCGTAATCTTCACAAGCTAATTGAGTGAATACGATATTGCCAAATTCAGGAGTATTTAAAAAATCAGCAGTAGACACTTGTGGGATGCCCATGTCTTTTAACACTTGAACGGCTCCGCTTGCCACTCTGCCTGTTCCCGTTACGACTATTTTGATGAGAGGGAAATCAATGTATTTAAACTGCGCTTTAGCTTCTGCATAATCATAGCACTGATACATTCGCTTCAAATTAAAACTTCGAGTTCTTTTTCCATAAATCATCAATCCATTATAAGCGCCAACCATTCCTGCAAAATATCCAAAAGCAATCACACGCTGACCTTTTTCGTTTGTCAGCACTTCATAGTCCATTAAACTTATGTTTTTAGCTAAAATGGCTTTTAATAATTTACGGTTATAAGGCTGTTCTTTAATCGTATGAGAAAAGAAAAAATAACTTTTATCTGCAATTAGTTGTTGAATAGGAACTTCTTTAACCCCCAATAAAACATCACAATCTGAGACATCCTTAACTACAGGTACGTCCAAAGAACTATATTCTTCATCCTTAAAACAACGAATAGGGGAGGACTGTACCACTAAATTAATTCCTTTTTTGATAAGTGCTGCACATTGCGTTGGAACTAAAGGGACTCTAGAATCTGGTGGATTTTTTCCTTCTCGGATGATACCTATTTTCATATAACTTTAGAAATTGGGTGAAATTAATGGAGGAATACTCCCTTAAGAAATCAAATATTTTCGTAAAAGTAATAGTAAATTTTTATATTCAACTAAATCCTCAATAGCACGTAGATTCTAATCAAAAAAAGTTCTATTTTTGTCAACTACTTTTTATGAATTTAGTCTAACCGTGTGCAGGTAATTGTACACCGTCAATCGAAAAAATATGTTTAACAGTTTAAGTGATCGTTTAGAAGGAGCATTTAAGACGCTGAAAGGAGATGGAAAATTAACAGAAATCAACATCGCCCAATCGGTCAAAGAGATTCGTCGTGCTCTAGTTAGTGCAGATGTTAACTATAAAATTGCCAAAGAGTTTACCGATAATATTAAGGACAAGGCATTAGGCTCGGAAAATATTTTGAATTCCGTTAAACCTGGTGAATTGATGGTCAAAATCGTCAATGATGAATTGGTTGATTTGATGGGTGGACAAACCGTTGGAATCAACATCAAAGCGAATCCAGGTATTGTTCTGATTGCTGGATTGCAAGGTTCTGGTAAAACTACTTTTTCTGGTAAATTGGCTAATTTCTTAAAGCAGAAGCGGAAAAAGAAACCACTTTTGGTGGCTTGTGATGTTTATCGACCTGCAGCGATTACTCAAATTTCTGTTTTAGGTGAGCAAATTGGTGTTCCTGTTTATAAGGAAGTTGAGAATAAAAATGTAGTTGAAATTGCTCAAAATGCTATCAAACATGCCAAAGTACATGGTTTTGATGTAGTGATTGTGGATACTGCGGGTCGTTTAGCAGTGGATGAAGCGATGATGACGGAGATTCGTCAAATTAAAGAAGGTATCAATCCTACAGAATCACTATTTGTAGTGGATTCCATGACTGGACAAGATGCAGTAAATACAGCAAAAGCCTTTAATGAGGTCATCAATTATGATGGAGTTGTCTTAACGAAGTTGGATGGTGATACCAGAGGTGGTGCAGCTTTATCTATTAAATACACCGTTGGGAAGCCTATCAAATTTGTAAGTATGGGCGAGGGAATGGATACTTTAGATGTATTCTATCCTGAAAGAATGGCGCAGCGGATTCTCGGTATGGGAGATATTGTCTCTTTAGTAGAAAAAGCACAAGAACAATTTGATGAAAAAGAAGCAGCTAGATTAGAAAAGAAAATTCGCAAAAATAAATTTGATTTTAATGACTTTTTAAGCCAATTGAATCAAATTCGAAAGATGGGAGATATCAAGAGTTTGTTGGGCATGATTCCAGGAATGGGCAAAGCAGTTAGAGATTTAGATATTGATGATAGTGCTTTTTCTAAAGTAGAGAGTATTATTTTCTCTATGACTGCTAAAGAAAGAAGCAATCCTGAAATCTTGAATATGAGCCGTAAGCAAAGAATTGCTAAAGGCTGTGGAAAGAAAATCCATGAAATCAATATGTTCCTCAAGCAATTTGACCAAATGCGGAAGATGATGCATAAGATGAGTAAAGGTCAATTAGCAGGTATGGGAATGGGTTCAGGTGGTAGTGGCATGGCTGGAAAGATGGCTAAACCTAAAGGGAAATTGAAGCGCCGAAAAAGTGGGAAGAAAAGATATTAGGGACGAGGCAATAAATAATCTACCAGAAATGACGAGGTTATTTTTTCTTTTAGCAAGGCAAAATTTTTCAGCATAGCCGTTGTTACGTTGAAAAATTTTAACGCAGCTAAAAGTAAAAAGAATCCGTCAGGCTGGTAGGTTATTATTTTCTTCGTCCCTTA
>CALLVC010000205.1 GCA_938010785.1 uncultured Saprospiraceae bacterium | reverse complement strand
TAGTTGTACGGATAATGATGGCGATGGTGTTTGTGCAGACCAAGATTGTAATGATGAAAATGAAAATATTCATACGACTCCCGGTACTGATTGTGATGATGGAAACCCTGAGACGGAAAATGATGTCATTTTAGCCAATGGTTGTTCCTGTGAAGGTACACCGATTACTAGTTGTACGGATAATGATGGCGATGGTGTTTGTGCAGACCAAGATTGTAATGATGAAAATGAAAATATTCCTACGACTCCTGGTACTGATTGTGATGATGGAAACCCTGAGACGGAAAATGATGTCATCTTAGTCAATGGTTGTTCCTGTGAAGGTACACCGATTAATACAGGCGAACCCAATTGTGATAATGTGCAATTTGATGGCAGTAATAATCAGTTGACTATTAGTGGTTTGACGGCTCCGATTGAAATCATTCGAGTGAGAAATAGTCAGTGGCAAGAAGTTTTTAGTTGTATAGGTAATTGTGAAAATCCGATTGCTCTCTCCAATCTTTCAGCTGGTTTATATCGGATTCAAATTCAGATGTATACGGAAAACTGGTCGCCAATATGTTATAAGGAAACGGAAACGACTGTTTCTGATGCTACGGCTTCCAACAGAAACCAAGAGGTTGCCTATTTACCTACTATGCAAATTTTCCCCAATCCTGCCGAAGAGCGGGTCAATATATATATTTCCGATTATGGGGAAAATCCAGTTCAATTAACTATCTTGAATCAATTGGGAAAGGTAATGCTGCAACAGGATAATGCTTTAGCAACGAACAATGGTCGGGCAACGATTGATTTACAGGATTTTACTAATGGATTATATTTTGTGCAACTTCGTACTAACGGTAGACAGTTGATGACTCAGAAATTGTTGGTGGCTCGGTTATATTAATACGGCTCATCACCGTCAGTATCAGGATTTGCAGGATTTTTGATTTTTTTTGGATTTAGAACAAGATAGAATCTATATTAAATCTGGCGCATTCATCTGTAAATTGTTTGAATTTGGATAAAAATTAATCATCTATTCGCGTAGCAAAGAGCTTAAACGAAAATGACTGGCTACTAGTAATTACTAATAACCAGTCACGACTTATGAATCATAACTATTGGTTTAATATTTTATTCTTGATGAATTTTAATTGATTATTTCGCATACGGACCTAATAGTAACGATAGAAGCCTCTACTGAATCCAAGGCGAGACCTAAAACCAAAGCCGCGATAAAAATTCCTGCGGAAACCATACCGATATCCTCTGTAAGGATAATAATATTGACCATTATCATCATTACTTCTAAATGTTGTATTTTTTCCACCTACTTTTCCCCATACCTCAACAGTTGCCTTTTTCTTTTGCGTTTTACTGCCGTATATTTCTATTCGGTCAATGTTACTGTTACCGCCAGTTAGATTTATTGTTTGGTATTCATCCATTTGCTTGTCTGAATCCAAAGTTACATCTTGTTGGTTTCCGTCGAAATAGTGAATGACGACTCGTTGTAAGTCAACTTGGTCATTATTCGCTCGTAGTTCGAGGGAAGAATACCATTCTCCATCATTAGAAACATAAATGACATCTTTATCATTGGTCCGAATTTTTTTCGTTCCAATATGATCCCAATTATTATTCGAAGGGGTCGGATTGGCAAATAAAACATTAACTGTGAAAAGAGCCAATGCGATTATTCCGATTGATTTAAATCTGATTTGATCTTTCATAATAAAAATTTTAGTTAGAAAATATCAAGGATAAAGTCGCTGTGGGGGACCATGCTTTCTTATCCTGATTTATAAAATTTGACAATAATGTCTTTGCTATGAAAATGCTTTTAGGGAAGTAAAGGCTCAATGGAACAACCTAATTTAATAGGACTTTAACAACAGTAGCAGCTAGTTTATGAGGAAATAGGGCGTTAATGTTAAAAAAATTAAATGATTGGATAATAGATTTTTTGAGTTTATTAACAGTCAATAGTTGGGGATAATGACGCTCGGGGAATCAGTTTGAAATGATAATTAATTTAATTTACAGTGTATTATGTCAACGATGTTTAGTTCCTTACTATTAAAGGGTTTTCTTATAAAAATGGAACACTCAAGTAAATGTTACAAATTTTGCCGTTCGATACGGCAAAATTTGCTGGGAACGTCTAGCTAAGCATTTTTATAAGAAAACCCTTCTTACCATTACATAAATACTCACTTCCAAAAACTAAAAAGAGGGCAGCAGTACCGAAATACTACTTACCCTCTACACACTATGAAACACTATATCTTAAGAGATTAAAAAATCTCGTTTTTTTGTATTAATCCGTAAAAAGTAGGTCTGAAAGTTAAGTCCAGTTTACTACATAAACTGAAATTGAGATTGCAAAAGGATGGTAAAGTTGGTTAGGAACGGCACTTTTTAGAAAGTATTTGCCGAATTATGTTGATTTTTTGGTTTTTTTAGGCAGAAGTACAGTTTAATTTTAGTAACAAGATATACTTTTTATTCTAAAAAAACTATTATTTTATTGTTTTTTAGGTAGTTATGGTATTTTCTTGACGTTATTATGAATTACCAAATGTTACAAGGGCTTTCTCATAAAATTTTTAAGCTAGACGTTCCTAACAATTTTTTCCGTATCGAACGGAAAAAATTGTAAAAAGGGTTTTTAAAGGGTGAGCTAAAATGGATTTTCTTTGAAAATCCATTTTAGCTCACCCTTTAAATCCCCTTTTTTGATTGATTAGGACTCGATGTCCTAATCAATCAACATTTACTTGAATGTTCTGTTTTTATGAGAAAACCCTTTAATGAAATATAAAAGACTATTAAAGGTAAGTATTAATTGGTAATTTGGTGAAATATTAAATAAAAATGGTCCTCTATTTATGAATGATAAGTTAAAACAGCTTTATAAAACGGTTATTCTAAAGCATAATAACCAGCCTTTTCACTATGAAAAAAAAGAAGCGGCTGCCCATCATTTAGATGCTTATAATCCTTTGTGTGGCGACCGTTTTAATTTATATGTGGACGTCAAAGATGGTATTATTAAATCCGTCCATTTTCATGGATATGGTTGTGCGATTTCTAAAGCATCTACTTCTGTTTTAGCTAAAAATTTGGAAGGGAAAACGGTAGCTGAAGCATTATCGCTTTGCGAATCTTTTGAAACGGTGGTTTCGCCTGATGCTAATACCGAAAATAACAATGAGGAATTAGAAGCTTTTGCGGCAGCGAAGGATTTTCCTGGGCGATTGCAGTGTGCGACTTTGAGTTGGGAGGCGATGAAGGCCTTTTTAATTACATCTAAAAGTTAGACGCTGATTACCGTTCTTATTTTTTTGAACCACAAAGACAACAAAAGTTTACAAAAGAGATGAACAAAAGCATATTTTTCTTTTGTGAACCGCTTTTGTGTCCTTTGTTTCCTTTTGTGCCTGCCTGCCGGCACAGGCAGGTTTCAAAACCGAACCTTACCTATTTCTCTAATTGGTATCAACAACAAAGCGCCATTGACCGAAGCCAATGACGCCCTTTGTTGTAATCCTACAAAACTAGCAATAAATTGCGTGGGGGGCATTTTGTAGTTCCTGTATCTTTCTCGAGGCGTTTTTTCTAAAGCCGATTTACAATTTTGACAAACGAAAAGCATTTGGTGTGTGAATGTTTGTTCATTGTGTTTACTTACGAATATTTTGTTTCCAAACACCTTTCATCAATCATCAATTGGATGCGATTACCTCAACACAATCATTTTCTTAGCTTCTACCCCAAATGGTGTCACTAATTGATAATAATATGTGCCGTTTGGCAAATCGCTCGCCTTTAGTTCTAATTGTTGATGCCCCTTAGCAAACACTCCTTGCTGTGTTCGAACAACTTTTCCGTGCAGGTCAATAATATTCAATTCGACCGTTGCAGCAGTTGGTAATTCAAATCCAATCTGAGTGCTTGTAGTAAATGGATTCGGTGTGTTTTGCTGTAATCCGAAAGACGGATAAAGGGCAGCACTTCCTTTTGATTGAAGTGCCACACCCAATAGAGATCCGTCATTACGGTAAGCTTCTGAGGATGTAAAATCAGAATTAATGTCTAATAAGGAAAGTAAAGAACCGCTGGTCGTCACTCTAAATCTTAGCCGGAATAAATCAGTCGTATTATCATTTGCTTCTGTAGTGGTATTGTTCCAACTAGTCGTCAAATAACCTCGGTCTTGAAGGGTAAAACCGATATTGGCTTCTGTGGCAATACCGCCAATAAAATCAACTAATTCTAAGCCTGTATATTGTAAAGTAAATTGGTAACCTTCAATATTTTGGAAATCTTTTGCCGCAAAAGCAACTTCTACCTCCTCTCCTTCAACTACTTGTCTATCAGCTACTTCTACTAACATATCGCCCTCTTTGCTACGGTCTTCTGCTAACATCAAAGCACTCGCAGCAGCACTTCCATTAATGTCTCCGATTTTGACCGCAATGAAATCTAAATCTGGCATTGTTCCCGTCAAATTATTCACTTCAATGTACTCTGGGAATGCTTCTGCCGCTGGATTATCCGTTGTAAATTCATAGCCCGCATCTACAAAACGCCAGCTCGTATTGTCATCTGGAAATTCCGTCGTCAGGTTTAAAATCAGCTTCCTCAATTGGATAATATCGAAGGTAGTAATATCTCCTGAAGCATTGACATCTGCCGCAATGTATTGGTAAGGAGAAGTAAATACTTCTTTTCTTAAAATATGCTTCGTGATTTTTACTAAATCAAAAGTCGAGACCCCATTTAAGTTATTAATATCCTTATTTGGTAAAATTGTGTAATTGGCACTACCCGTAACATCGAAAGCATAATTTCCATTCGATTGCGTCATCATCATGGTATTGTCTATGTTTTCAACGCGGACCTCTACATCTTGAACGGCTGCGCCAAACTCTGTATAAATCTTTCCTGCTACCGAACCACCAGATGATGGACATACGCCCATATTATCTTGTACAATCATATAAGTCACACAGAAATCATAATTCCCTGCTTCATCTATCACGTATACTTGTACTGGCTGGTTGCCAATGTAATCACAGTTTAAAGCTACGCTAGTAGGCAAGGCTAAAACACCTGCCGTGGTCGTCGGTGCTTCAACAGGCAGAGAGCTATGCCACATTCTAAATTCTAGGTTATCCTTATGTGTACAATTATCCGAACTGTTCACATCAAAATCTGTCGCCCAGATAGCCACTTCTTTATTGCTTCCTAACTCCAATGCTAAACCGTCTAAGCAATAAGTGGTAGGCTTGTAACAATCTTTGAAAGTATAGCTTTTTTCCACCCATGCATTATTCCCGCATTTATCAGACACTTGCCACTTAACTTTGTAGGTTACATTTGGCGTAACTGCCCAATTAAAATTACTACTAAAGCCACTTCCTGTAGCCACATTATTCTCATAGACTTCCCAACGAAAATCTAAACTTTCACTTGAGGCTTGATTACAATCCGTTCCCGTAGCAGAGAAAGTTTTGGTAGCACTACAACCATTACTATCTTCAATACAATCCGTTACTTCCGCCACTGATATAGTTGGTGCTTCGGTATCATTTACCTTCAAAATTTGCGTATAGGTAAAATAGGAAGCACTGCCATATTGAGCACTTGAAATGGTTTGTTGGTTCACAACGTCACCTTGAGCATTTGAAACTCTATTCAAATTAATCGGTGATTGTCCTGCTGTATAATTACACCAATTGATGATGTGATAAGTTCGGATAACTTTAAAGCAAGCATCGTTGACAATATCAAATTGTTGGTCGTAAGACTCATAAGACATTAAATCACAGTAGCCATTTTCTATTAATAACTCTGCTGCTGGCACACCGTCGCCACAAGTTCCTTCCCAGTCTACGGGTAAAGTAACTTTCCAATCTGGTCGGTATTCAATACTAATGTATTGCTCTGACCAATTCGAGACATTTCCTGTCCAATCTTTCACTCTATATCTTCTCTTGGCTTGATAAACGCCACATTCCATGTCAATTAACTGATATTGTTGCTCTAAACTCAATTGCTGACAAGTCAAATTGTCCACACACGCTTCTAATGGTTTTCCGTATTTATTATTATAAACATCCGCTAGATCACCTTCCAATGGCAACCATTCGCCATTGTCGAAAACTCTATCACCGTCTATATCTGTCACAGCACCTAATTCTCCATTATGGAAATTATCACAGTAATCCCATTGGTTGGGTAAGTTGACACATACTGGGTCAATTTTATCTTCCGCCACTACTTCCATCCAACAGTAATTATAATTACCATTTTTATCAATTACTAATAACTCCACCATCACCGTTTGATGCATATCACAACAAGAAAAATCTACAAAATCTGACCATCCTGTGGGGTCTAATCTATTTCCTAATCTATTGCTCACATAATTATTGATGCTACCTTGCCAAATGCCTGGTTGACCACAAACTTGTCTTCTTACCAAAATACTTTCTACTCCACAAGCATCCCAACTTCCTGCATCAATATCAGCTGCATGAATTCGAGCATAATCATTAGAGATAGAAATAGTCAATTGGTCTTGACAAACAGCCGATGGCTTCGTCAAATCTTCTAGTATGAAATAGCGGAAACAGCTATCTTCTTTGATTTGCTCAAAGCATTTATCCGCAGCTCGATACCCCACTCGATAAGTTCCTGTTCCTAATGCGCCTGTTTGGGCTAAGGTATTTCCTAATTTCCACCATCCACCATTTTCGTATTGCTCTACCGTGTACATAGAGACGGTTGGGCGGTCGTCACAATTATCCGAAGCTAATGGTGTATAGAAAGAAAGCGATTTGGTACAATCAAAATGTGGTAAAGCAATTTTTTCAGCTGTTGCCAAAGTAGTATATTCTGTGCATTTTATAGTTGGCGCTATCGTATCTTTAAAGAAGATGGCTTGTGTATCAATCGCCATTGGCCCAATGTCTCCACACCAATCCACTAATGTCCAATAACGGAAATATTTTGTCCCGCAATCAGAATTAAATTGTTGGTCTTGCTTAGAAACGATATAACTACAAATGTATTTATCTTCGCTTAATGCAATGGTATCTGTTGGAATAAACACTCCATTTCTTTGAATGCCTAGTGCTAACCCCGGTGCACCTGTTCTATTTAAATCTAAAGCATCTGACCGACTATCTTCTCCACAACTCAAGATGGCGTCTGGTAACTTC
>CALLVC010000204.1 GCA_938010785.1 uncultured Saprospiraceae bacterium | reverse complement strand
TATGATTTATCCGTTTGGCATGAAATAGCTACCTGGTACGGCGCTTCTTCTATTCCTTTTGTGCCTGAACGATTCTCTAGTTTCTCTGTGGAAGATGCTTATTCCAATTTGTTGGGGGCTACCTTAGGAATGATGGCTATTGAAAGTGAATTACCATATGAAGCAGCGATGACTGAATTGATAACTCAAGCGATGGAATATTTAGATGCCGTTCCGACAGAAAGGGAAACTATTACTGCAATGGAAGCTGTGCGCAATGTTTGGTGGACAAGGGAAAAGAAATTGCCAAGTAAAAATATTTTATTAAAAAGACAATTTGAAGTATACCCAACGGTAGCTCCGCTGCTCATAGAAGGATACAGTGATACTAACCCTACTGAATTTAAATTAGAAATTCCTCAATTAACCGATACAGGGCACTTTTTATCTAATTATTATGAATTGTCTTTTAAATTAAATCAGAAGATTCCTTTCAGAAAACTCTTTCCCAATAGAAAAAAACGACAAATTTCTCAAGCTGACTTTCCGTTCTTAATCCAAGCTATCCAAAAAGATATTTTCTTGGATGAACAAAAAGAGCTAGTAATTCTAGAACGAAAAATTGCTAAAGCAGAACGGAAAAGATTATAAAATGAAAATCTTTTGGTCTATTCTTTTAGTACTGTTCGTTACCTTAGAAACTTATTGTCAGGTAGCATCCTCCAAAGCCTTAGCTATTCAAACTGCCTCTGTTCTATATTTTATTAGCGGTATTTTTATTGCCATTTTACCATTAATAAAAATAAGTCCTTTACCTTCAAAGGGCGAAGATGCTCGAATTATTCGCCAATTTCATTTAATCCTTTATGCTACTTTTTTGGTTTTATTGATGCCCTATGCATATGAATGGGCGGTCAAACTCTTTGAACGATTTGCGGTGCATTATAAAGTGGCTGATATGTTGCCAGTTATTCAAATAATGGGGCAGCGTTTTCTTAATGGGGAATCTATTTATGAATTAGTTCATTTTTGGGAGGGTACGGAGCCCATTTATTTGCCAGCGATGTGGTTGCCTTTTGTTCCGAGTAATTATTTAGAGATAGATATTCGTTGGACAAGTATGATTGCTCTTCTAATTGGTTTGTTCTTTATCGTCTTTATAGGTAAAAAGGGACGATTTAATTTTAAAAGCTTATTAATTCTAATTCCGCTTTATTTATTGATTAATGGTTTGTTACATACAAAATCAGTTCTGATTTATCTTTCAGAAGAACCAATTGTTATTTTGTATTACCTCTTTTTAGCATTTGCTTTAGCCAAAAAACGCATATATTTAATAGCCATCGCACTGAGTTTATGCCTGATGAGTCGATTTTCCCTTGCTTTTTGGTTTTTGATGTATATGAGCTACTTATTCTTTTTTGAAAATAGAAAATTGGCCTTTCAAATAGGAGGGTTGGTAGGAGGAATCTGTCTTTTTCTACTTGTCTCAACGGGGGCACTCTGGCAGTTGGATGTAATATTAAATTTACCAACCATTTATATTGACCATTTGATGGAAAATGAATGGAAGTTTCATGGCTTTTCTACGACTAATTTGGGATTGGTTAAATTTGTTTCTTTTGAAAGGATTCCCTTTTTTAATCGACTATTTTTTCTTCTTAACCTAGCGATTCCTATTGTTTGCTTGTGGTGCTTCTGGAAATTTAAAGATAAGATTAACCAAGCTTTTTTTGCGATTTGTAGCTTGAAACTCTGTCTCGTTTTTTTCTATAATTTTCTAATCATGCCTTTTTCTTACCTTTTTTATACGAATACCTTTTTATCCATCGCTATTTTAAGTTGGTATTTGAAAGAAGATTTTTAAAAAGGTTGGTTCTCTGACAAATCCCGTGGAATAAGATTTTAACCGTCCGATGACTGTGCCGATAGCTATCGGCATCGGATGGTTAAAATCAACTCATCCGACGACGCAGTCATCGGACGAGTTGATTTTTCACGGGATTTGTCAAAGAACCAAAAGGTTTTTTTTATAAAAATGCTTAACTAGACGTTTGTTGATTTTCTGGGATGTTCCGTTTTTATAAGAAAACCCTTGATTTTTAAAGGACATTCCTCTAGAAAAGAAATCTAAGCACAAGACTTACTTTGAATGAAATAAAAGTACGACCTATCATCCCCCCGTCCGCTTGCGGTTCACAATAATTAAAAATCGCTCTGGGATTTTTAATTATCGCTCATCCTGTAAACTAAAAATGACGTTCATAAAAATCGACTACTCGTTCATCCACCTGTATATCTGAAGGTTTTAGAGCTTGTTTTAGCACAATGCCTTCCAACGTTTTACAGCGGCTTAAAGCTACATAAGTTTGGCCATGCTCAAAAGCACCTTTTCCTAAATCAATGATTACTTTTTCAAACGTTTTTCCTTGGCTTTTATGAATGGTAATTGCCCAAGCTAACTTTAATGGGTATTGAGTGAATTTACCGACGGCTTTAGATTCTATTTTGGATTCGTCTTTTTCATTGACCGTATATTTTAAAATTTCCCATTCTAATTTAGGGACATCAATTAAACGTTCTGTTCCGTCCCTTAAGATTACTACTTTAATACCTTCGCTCGTTAACTCTACTACTTTTCCAATAGTGCCATTGACAAATTTTCGTTCAGGGTCATTTTTGATAAACATCACCTGCGCGCCTTCTTTCAAACTTAAAGCTAATTGAGTAGGGTAGAGGCGGACATCAAAATTGCCTTCTACTTTTCCTAAATAAACAGAGGCAGGGGTAATTAATTGCTTTAATTCTCTAGTGTTAATGCTATTCACCGTCGCATTTCTTGCAGAAAGCGTGATGTAATAATCTTCTGGTTCAAAATCGGGAATATGCCGTTCGTTTAAATCCGCTAAATCATCATAGTCAACTAAATTGAGCCGAACAGACTCTAAAAGACGAATGAAGTGTCGGCCATCTTGTCGATAAATTTTTCGTAACTCCATCATTTCTAATTCAAATTCCTCAAAGACATGAGCGGAAAAAAAATATTGACTAGTATACTGCATTCTAAAAAGCATCCGCTCCTGTTCCGTAGCTACAACAGGAGGTAATTGGAATAAGTCTCCAAAAAAAATAACTTGAACACCACCAAAAGGTAAAGGATTTTCTCTATTCTTTCTTAAAAACCAATCTATATTATCTAATAAATCTGCTCGCACCATAGAAATCTCATCAATAATTAGTACCTCTAATTTTTGATAAATTTTTCGTTGACGCAATCGTTTGATTTCTGTCTTATGGAGTGGCTTGGCTGGGAATTTAAAAAAGGAATGAATGGTTTGCCCCTTAACGTTTAATGCAGCAACGCCTGTTGGCGCTAAAACAGCCACTTTTTTCCGAGTCGTGTTTCTAAAGAGCTGTAATAATGTGGATTTCCCTGTCCCTGCGCGCCCTGTTATAAACATGCTTTTATCAGTCTTTTCAAGCGTATCTAAAGCATACTTAAAATCGTCATTTAACTGTAAGGGAATTTTTTTTAACAAAATTTTAAAATATTTGTGACCTTTCTAATTTTCCTCCGTCTTAATGCAACAGTATCTATAGAAATGTGACAGGGTTAAAAAGACTATTGCTATTAAAATAGATATACTTCTCAATAAGCTCCGAGTTAATAAATTAAAGGGAAATAATTGTATTGTCCTAAGCACTTCCCCTCATCTCCCAAATTTACCAGTTTTATTTGGAGAATTTCCAGAATGCTAAAAAAATCTTTGCTTCACTTTTTTGAAGCTATAAATTAATTTTTTTCTTGTTCTTGTTTAAGGTCGTAAATGGCTGATTATCAAAGTGATAGTTGAGTTTTTGATTTAGAGTGATGATTGGTGTTGAATTTGATAGGAAAAAAAATAGCACCCATAATTTTGATAAAGAACATCAAAAAATCAATAAGAAAGAAATACCTTACTCATCGGAGTCTGAACTAAATTTCAAGATTTTAAAGAATTTAACTCGGACTGCAATTTTGTTGGCAGGCTTCTTCGGAAGTACTGCCAATTTTTTTTGCCTTCAATAGGCCTATTTTAAAATCCGCTTTCTTCATAAAATGTTAACAAACGAATTAAATCTTTTTCTTTATTTAACTTAATCTTTTCTTTTTTTAGAAATTGTTCCAATTCTTTTTCATGTCCCAAGAGTGGTAAAAGTACTTTCTTTTTTAATTTAAATAAGGTGGGCTTTCTATCTTTGATGAGGTAGTATTTTGTTTTACTATAAAACTTTTTGATGACTTCATTTTTTCCAACATTATTAATAGTCGTCGTTTCTATTTTAGCCGTAAAATCTTCTACTATTGTTATATCTTTTCCTTTAAAAACTTGTCTAGTAAACTTGTTTTTTAAGGGAGGTAAAAAGTTCTTTTGAAAAACGACATCTTCTTCTGGTGTCTTTCCATCAATAATTACTCTAATATACCATTGAGGGTCTAGTTCGATATATCTATTACCCTTTTTAATTTCAAAACCATTCGTTTCGCCATTAAAATTTAAGGGAACGCCTTCGATAACATCAGCATCTACGCTAATTATTTTTCCTGTCTGCCATTCACTATATATATAAGGACTGCCTTTTATTCCTTTATACCTATCTTCCTCGACACCTCTGGTGTTCGTCATTAACACATCTGTTTCTTGTGCAATAAGTGAAACGGTGAAAAATAATTGTAATATTGAAAAGAGGAGAAATGACAGGATTGGTCTAGAGTATAACATATTTGGGTAGATTTTACTTATTTCGAATAAAATTACTAATTTTAGCATGAAATTCAGTTAGTAGAATGTTAAATTAGGGTAGATTGGATGGATTAAACTGATAAAATGAATTGTTTTCGACATTTGAGCGCAATTTTTGCGACTATATAAGAACTAATTTTTAGGTTAATAATGAGTTGAGGCTTCCTACTTTTAGGGGGCCTTACTTTTTTAGCTAAGATGGTTTGAAAAATTGGGCATTTCCAACTAGTTAAGGTAATCCGCTAACTATTTATCACAATCGTATAACTAGGTTTCTTTTCTGGTTCTTTATTTTTTATTTTAGGGGATAAGGTATAGTGATATTGTAAACTTGAGGTAGGTATTACTGGTTTTACTTCCTTTTCTTTAGGTAGTCGAAA
This sequence comes from uncultured Saprospiraceae bacterium, assembly GCA_938010785.1. GTDB lineage: Bacteria > Bacteroidota > Bacteroidia > Chitinophagales > Saprospiraceae > JAFMDF01. The sequence continues at coordinate 17,844 of CALLVC010000204.1, read as the reverse complement.
ATGAATTTGTAGGTTTTTATGGAATACGGCTTTTAAATTCCTATTTCTAGGTACATTAAATTCGAGCAATTTTACCAACCGAATTGCTTCTTCATCACAACCATAGCCAATACCCGAAATAATTTTAGCGTCAATTACTTTTCCTTTATAATTGATGGTGTATCGAACATAGACGGTTCCTTCTATTTTTTTGGCTTTTGCTTTTTCAGGGTAGGAGAGCTGTTGTTTTATAAAAATTTTCATTGCATTCATGCCACCTTCATAATATGGCTTTTTTATAAAGTGCTGTCCTTTTTTTTCTTTTTTCATGGTTTTGGTTTTTCTATAGCTAAAGTTCAAAAAAACAAATAGATTCTTTTTGCCAAAAAAAGTTCATTCTAAATTAGATAATTAAACTGTTTTTCGAGTAAATTACTGATAACCAGTCCTTTAAAATAAACAAATAGAAAATAGTTTTTTTTGAAAAAAAATACCCTCTGACACAATATTTTTTTTTATCTAAAAGGTTACAAAAATATATCCAAAAAATTTGCCATTCAGAATACTTTTACCTACATTTATTTCATATAATAATTAATTCGCCAAACTTTTCTAATGTATATTAGATATTGTTAAGATGAAAAATTTTGTGAAGTGTTTTTTTAGCAGTTTTGCTTTTGCTTTAATTTTAATTGACTTATTGCTTAGTACGTACTCGCAGAATTAAACCTAGTAAATGAGATTAACGAATTTTTTTTCCTACATACGATTCGAAAAACGATTTTCAGAACATACAATAAAAGCTTATGAATCCGATTTAACTCAATTTAAAAACTATATCAATTTAACTTATGAAGTAAACAACGATGAGGACATTCGACATACCCACATCAGAGCATGGATTGTAGACTTATTAGAACAAAAAATTACAACTAGGTCTATCAATCGTAAATTATCTACGCTCAAATCTTATTTCCAATTTTTAATAAAACGTGCTGTTCTTACGCTGGACCCTATGCAAAAAGTGATTGCCCCTAAAGTGGGTAAGCGTTTGCCTGTGGTGGTCCCAGTAGACAGACTTGAATTTTTATTCGAACAAATAGAATTTGGGGATGATTTTAAAGGCATTCGAGACAAAACAATGTTAGAATTGCTTTACCAAACAGGTATTCGACGGTCTGAACTAATGAACCTAACTTACCAAGATGTCAACTTAGAAGAATTAACTATTAAAGTGTTGGGAAAAGGAAAAAAAGAACGCCTGCTCCCCATTAGCCACAAATTGGGTCATACTTTACAAGAATATATGGCGATTAAAAATGCCACTTTTCCCCTAGAATTATTCAATGTATTATTCGTTACGGAAAAGGGCAAAAAAATGTACCCTAAAAAAGTCTATACGATTGTCAATCACTATTTGTCGTTAATTACCACGGAGGAGCAGCGTAGCCCACACGTATTACGGCATTCTTTTGCTACTCATTTATCCAATAATGGGGCAGATTTAAATGCCATCAAAGAACTTTTAGGGCATAGTAGTCTTGCTGCTACACAAGTCTACACGCATAATTCGATAGAACGATTAAAACAAATTTATCAACAAGCGCACCCTAAAGCAAAAAATTAATGGTTGTATGGTTATATTGTTGTATAGCTAATTGACAAACTATCTATAAAATAATAAAACGATAAAACAATTAATTCATTTATTCACACCCAAAAATTTTAGCTATGAAGGTTCAAACCAAAGCTATTCATTTTTCAGCTGATCAAAAGCTAGTCGTATTAATCCAAAAAAAATTACAAAAGTTAGAACAATTCTTCGACCGTATTCTAGCGGCAGAAGTTGTTATGAAGTTAGAAAATTCGGGTAAGGTTAAAGACAAAGTCATGGAAATTAAAATTAAAGTTCCTGGCAATTTAATAATCACTAAAGAAACACATAAAACATTTGAGGCAGCTATTGATACATCTCTAAGTTCTCTAAAGCGTCAACTCATTAAACATAAAAAGAAGGTTAGACGAAAATAAGTTACTACCTAACTAAATCAATCTAATAAATTAAAGGAATCAGAAAGTATGGAACTTTCTGGTTCCTTTTTTTATTGGTAAAGGTGTTTTCGTGATAATAAATACAGAGAAGTGACAGAATTATTAAAAATTATATTTTCTAATTTTCTTTATTAAATAATAGAGTTCTTTTTTCTGTAATTTTAGGTTGGTGTAGGATAGCAACGATAGTTTTTGTTGAAAAAAGCTAATAGAATAGGGTAGTGGAAGAAAAAAATTTAATAAATAAAAAATATATTTAAAAAAAACGTAACTCTCATTCGCAAATTCAGTTAATAAATGCGTGAAATTTGTATCAAAAACCTACAAATTTTCGATAAAAAAAGAAATAATTAAAAAAAATCTTTTTTTACTTTGATTTTTAAATACAAGAGTGCTATCTTTGCATTCGCTTTTGAAAAATAGGGTTCAAAAGTCTTTTAATTTGACATATATTTAGTCTTTATTTTCATAAAATGTGACTACAACAAGCCGATATAGCTCAGTTGGCCAGAGCAGCTGATTTGTAATCAGCGGGTCGGGGGTTCGAATCCCTCTATCGGCTCTGTTTTCTTTAAAGTTTTAATGCTTTTTTGAAACAGGGGGTGCGCCGGAGTTGGAGAGCCGGGCCAGACTGTAAATCTGGTGACTATGTCTGAATAGGTTCGATTCCTATCACCCCCACACATTAAAATTGAAAATTAAAAAATAGTAATAAGCATTAATACCAAATAGTTAATCTTGGAAAATTTAACTTTTAATGACTATTGATATTTTTGATGACATGTAAATAAGCGGGTGTAGCTCAGTTGGTAGAGCATCAGCCTTCCAAGCTGAGGGTCGTGGGTTCGAGTCTCATCACCCGCTCAATTTTTGTATCTCAACCTCTGTCAAAAGAGACAGTAGTAGCAACGGTTTAGTTGAAATTTGAAATGAAAAATTGTAAGTTCAAAATTTAGAAGTGTTTCATCTTTAAGGTGACTTTTAGGTTTAAAATTTTAAATTTTAGATTTTCAATTTCATTAATGCCGATGTAGCTCAGGGGTAGAGCACTTCCATGGTAAGGAAGGGGTCGGGGGTTCAATTCCCTTCATCGGCTCAATCGGGTTTGTAAGTCTATATTTTATAGCCTACCCAACCAATCATAGTAACTAAAGAGGTTCTTCTTGATATTATTATTAATGAGAACTTTTATGATTTTTTCATTTTTAATATTGCCTAAAAAAAAATTACGATGGCTAAAGAAACATTTCAGAGGAACAAACCTCACGTAAATATCGGGACTATTGGTCACGTTGACCACGGAAAAACAACGCTTACTGCAGCCATCACCTCTGTTCTTGCAGCAGATGGTTTAGCTCAAAAAGCTGATTACGATTCAATTGATGGTGCTCCTGAAGAAAGAGAGCGTGGTATTACTATTAATACTGCACACGTTGAATACGAAACGCAAAATCGTCACTATGCGCACGTTGACTGTCCAGGTCACGCGGATTATGTAAAGAACATGGTAACGGGTGCTGCTCAAATGGACGGTGCTATTATCGTAGTTGCTGCAACTGACGGTCCAATGCCACAAACAAGAGAACACATCTTATTATGTCGCCAGGTTGGTGTACCTAGTTTGGTGGTGTTTATGAATAAGGTTGATTTAGTTGACGACGAAGAGATGTTAGAATTAGTAGAGATGGAAGTTCGTGAATTATTAGACCAATATGAATTCCCAGGTGACGACACTCCTGTTATTGCAGGTTCTGCATTGAAAGCTTTAGAAGGAGATGCTGATGCTGTTGCTGGAATTAAGAAATTGATGGAAGCTTGTGATACATTTATTCCTGAGCCAGTAAGAGAAGTTGATAAAGATTTCTTGATGCCTGTTGAGGATGTATTCTCAATCACTGGTCGTGGTACTGTTGCTACTGGTAGAATCGAAAGAGGTGTAATCAATACTGGTGACCCAGTTGAGATTATCGGTATGATGGCGGCTGATGCTAAGCCTTTAACTTCTACAATCACAGGGGTAGAGATGTTCCGTAAGATTTTGGAAAGAGGTGAAGCTGGTGATAACGCTGGTCTTTTATTAAGAGGTATTGATAAGGAATCTATCAAGCGTGGAATGGTAATCTGTAAGCCAGGTTCTGTTAAGCCACATTCTCACTTCAAATGTGAGGTGTACGTTCTTGGTAAAGATGAAGGTGGTCGTCACACACCATTTTTCAACGGATACCGTCCTCAATTTTATTTCCGTACCACTGACGTAACTGGTGATGTTAAATTAGCAGAAAACGTTGAAATGGTAATGCCTGGTGATAACGTAACTTTAGAAGTTAAGTTAATCAATCCTATTGCAATGGAAAAAGGACTTAGATTTGCGATTAGAGAAGGTGGTAGAACGGTTGGTGCAGGTCAGGTTACTGAAATCTTAGGATAAAATATATAATCAAGGCTTTTTCAGCCTTTATATATAAAGCATACTGAAAATTAAGCATCCCGCATGGGGTGCTTAATTTTTCACATTAAGGAAAATGTTCTTAATGAAGTTTATCAAAAGTTTATAATTCTGGAGTTAGAATTTTACATTTTTGATTTTTACGGGCGTAGCTCAGTTGGTAGAGCAGTGGTCTCCAAAACCAAAGGTCGCGAGTTCGAATCTTGCCGCCCGTGCAAATGTTAGCTAAAAGTATTCATTGGTCTATTAAGATAAATGCTTGGTAGAACTCAATTTATGAAAATACAATAACTCTTTATCTTTGTATTTTTTAATGCTAATCAAAATTAGAATCCAATGGAAAAGTTGACCCTTTATGTTAAGGAAAGTTATAACGAACTGGTAAACAAAGTAACTTGGCCAAATATGGCTGCTTTACAAAGTAGTACTATTTTAGTTGTTATCGGATCTATTATTTTTGCATTACTTGTATTCGTAATGGATTTGTTTTCTAAACAAGCCTTAGGCTTAATTTACCCCTCTTAAGAGTAGTTAACTTCGATTTTAAATCAAGGTATACTAGCAAGAGCTATTCTTTCAAAAACTGACTATGACGGAAGAAAATTTATCAGAAGAAGAAAAAGCAGAGCAGGAAAATACTGCCGAAGATCAAACTACTGAAACTATTTCAGAAGAAACTGAGGTTTCTGAGGAAGCTGGTTCAGAAGAAGTTGATGTAGAGAAATCTTCCTTTGATGATTTTGCTAACGAGATAGACGCTTCTACTGAAACACCTTCAGAAGAAACTGAGGTTGCTGAAGAAGCTGGTTCAGAAGAGGCCGATAAGGAAGAAGCTTCATTAACTGAAGTGGCTGAGATGGCTCCTGTTCCAGCTGTACTAAAATCAGCGGAGGCATTAGCTGCTGAAGAAGCTGCTGCTGCAAAGCAAAAGTTGATTGATGAAAGAAGATGGTACTCTCTTAGAGTTATCAGTGGTAAAGAACGTAAGATTAAAGAGCGAATTGAATTAGAGATTGAACGTTCTGGTTGGAAAGATTTTGTTACTAATGTTTTAGTGCCTACCGAGAAAGTTTACAAAATTAGAGCAGGCAAGAAAGTAATTTCTGAAAGAAATATTTTACCGGGTTATATTTTAGTTCAAGCACTTCCTTCTGGCTTTACTGGCGAGATGATTAGTGCTATTGCTAATGTACCTAATGTGATTCACTTCTTAGGAAGAAATAATCCAATCCCTATGCAACAGTCGGAAGCTAACCGAATGTTAGGAAAAGTGGATGAATCTTCTGATGCTGGTGAAGCATTGATTGAACCATACATAGTAGGAGAGACCATCAAAATTATTGATGGACCTTTCAGTGAGTTTGTTGGTGATATTCAAGAAGTGAACGAAGAGAAGAAGAAGATGAAAGTTATTGTGAAGATTTTTGGACGTGGTACAGAAGTAGAATTGAACTTTATGCAAGTTGAAAAACAGTAAGTTTTCAGTTTTGTATTGTTACTATTAATGAGATAAACTAAGGACGGGCTATTTGAGTAGAACAACACCCACCTTAAGTGAAATTTGAAATAATTTTATCAAAATGTAATTAGGCAAGCTTAGTGATTATTTTTTCAACTTAACGCCTTTTGTTTTTACATGTTTGATTCCATTGAAATGTTTGTTACACATTTATTATATACTGGAATTCATTAGGTGCTTCTCCATTCTAATAATTCCATCAACATTATTTCAGACTTTAATTCCTAAAATAAATGAATCTAGAAATGAGCTTCCAAAATCATTTCAATTTTCTTCATTTTAGGACGCTTCTTTAAAGTCGTAAATTCAAAGTTTTAAAGTAAAGCAATGGCAAAAGAAGTAGAGGTACAAATCAAACTACAAGTTAGAGGAGGTGCTGCCAATCCTGCGCCACCAGTAGGACCTGCATTAGGTGCTAAGGGGGTAAACATTATGGAATTCTGTAAGCGTTTCAACGCTAAGACAGATGGTGACAAGGGTAAATTATTACCTGTTGTTATTAGTGTTTACAAAGATAAGTCGTTCGACTTCATCGTTAAGACTCCACCTGCTGCAGTTCAGTTATTGGAAGCTGCTAAATTGAAGAGCGGTTCTGCTGAATCTAACCGGGTTAAGGTTGGTTCTGTTACTTGGGAACAAGTAAGAGCTATCGCCGAAAACAAAATGCCTGACCTTAATGCTTTTACGATTGAATCAGCCATGAAAATGGTTGCTGGTACAGCTCGTAGTGCAGGGATTACCATTAAAGGTGAATTCCCAGGCAAGGCATAAGTTGTAATACTTAAACAAAATCGTTTGATGTAGTCCTAATTTTATTTAGGAATTTTCATCAAACAATTTATTAATTGAAGGGAGCGGAGTTAGTTGATTAAATAGTTAATTATTAATAATTCAATCAACCAAGACCTCTGCGCTATTCACCTCAAAATTATTATAATGGCTAAACTTTCTAAGAAACGTAAAGTTGCAGAGTCAAAAGTAGATAGAGAAAAACTATATGCTTTGTCAGATGCAACGAAGTTAGTTAAAGAAGTCAATACGACTAAATTTGACGCTTCAGTAGACGTTCACATCCGTTTAGGGGTAGACCCTAGAAAAGCGGACCAAGCTTTGAGAGGTACGGTTTCATTACCGCACGGTACAGGTAAGACAAAAGTTGTCGCTGTATTCTGTACTCCTGACAAAGAAGAAGAAGCAAAAGCAGCTGGAGCTGATTTTGTTGGCTTGCAAGATTTGGTTGCAAAAGTACAAGGCGGTTTTACTGGTTTCGATGCAGTAATCGCAATGCCTAGCACCATGGCACAAGTTGGTCGTTTAGGCCGTGTTTTAGGTCCAAGAGGATTAATGCCTAACCCAAAGACTGGTACTGTTACTATGAATGTAGGACAAGCGGTATCAGAAATTAAGAAAGGTAAGATTTCTTTTCGGGTTGACAAGTACGGTATCATTCACGCACCTGTAGGAAGAGTTTCTTTTGATGCTCAAAAATTAGAGGATAATGCAAATGAGGTTCTTGGTACAATCATTAAGATGAAACCATCAACCGCAAAAGGTGTCTACATGAAATCGGTAACGATGGCAAGTACAATGAGTCCAGGTATCAAAATTGACCCTAAATCTATTAAATAACTAAAGTTGGGTTATTACAGTTATTAAAGTTATTGTCGAGATACTTTGATAATAACCATTAAATAACTCTTACTAACTTAAACTTAACTTATATAGCAATGACTAAATCAGAAAAAGCAGCTGTCATTGAACAATTAAAGCAGGATTTCAGCGAACACGACTTCTTCTATATCACGGACGCTTCTACTATGACGGTAGAAGATGTTAACGCTTTAAGAGGTAAGTTTTTTGAGCAAGATATCCAGATGAAGGTAGTGAAGAATACCTTAGCTATCAAAGCTTTGGAAGCAGCAGATGCTTCTAAAGGTTATGAAGCTTTGTATGATTCATTAAAAGGACCTTCGGCTTTGGTTTTTACCAAGACAGCTAATGCTCCTGCTAAGGTTATCAAAGAATTCCGTAAGGGAGGAAAAGAAAGACCTGTTTTAAAAGCAGCTTATATCGACTCTGGTATTTATATCGGAGACGACCAAATTGGTACATTATCCGAACTTAAATCTAAAGAAGAATTATTGGGCGAAGTTATTGGATTATTACAATCTCCAGCGAAGAATGTTATTTCTGCGTTGAAGTCTGGTGGTAGTACAATTGCGGGCTTAGTAAAAGCTTTAGAAGAGAGAGGATAATCAGTAGGCAGTTTGCAGTAGACAGTAAGTAGTTATTGTTAAATGCAAAATGACTAAGTTTAATAGAATACGACATTATCAGTAGTAAATAATTAGGCACAACTGCCTACTGAAAACTGCTCACTGTCGTACTCTAAAAATAGGCTTCCAAGTCTCTATTATATATTAATTATTTGAGTTTTTACAAACTCTATTTTATTAAAAAAACAATTCTAAAAGATATTAAAATGGCAGATTTAAATGCACTTGCAGATTCATTAGTAAACTTAACAGTTAAAGAAGTAAATGAATTAGCTACTATCCTTAAAGATGAGCACGGTATCGAACCTGCTGCTGCGGCTGTTGCTGTTGCTGCACCTGGTGCTGGTGGTGCTGGTGGTGGTGCTGCTGAAGAGCAAACTGAATTTACTGTAATGTTAACTTCAGCTGGAGCAGCTAAGTTGAAAGTAGTAAAAGAAGTGAAGACTTTATTAGGCATTGGATTGAAAGACGCTAAGGAAATGGTTGATGGCGCACCTACAGCTGTTAAGGAAGCGGTTTCTAAAGAAGAAGCTGAATCTCTTAAAGCAGCTTTAGAAGGAGTAGGAGCAAGCGTAGAATTGAAGTAATTCAAGTAAGCTTAGTAGTTAGTAATAACTACTCATAAAGTGTGGTTTTTATCTCAGTTTTGGGATAAAAACCACCAACTTTTTTTCTTGAGTGAATTTCAAAAATCGTAATACTTTTTTTGTGATTCCTAGTTTTTATATACCAATGAGTGTTCAAACCTAAGCTGAGTAATTTAGCTTAAATTCTAAGACGGACTAATATTTAACTTTGGAATTTTTAGAGCGTTTGGACAATATAAACCAACAGTAAAATATATGCCAAAGACGGCTACGCTTTTTTATACATAAGCAAGCTATTAAGGCTTAGAGAGAAAACTATTCTGTCTAGGCCTATTGTCGTATATATATGTAAAGGAAATTAGTTTAGTGGGAGGAAAGCTTTTCGAAGTTATTCATTGGTACTCCTTAATCTAAAGGTTTTAGGAACTTTTTACCTACTTAAAAAGTTTACAGTTGTTCACCGTGGAAAAAGTATCCATATTTTTATAAATAAGTTGGTGATAGGTAGTCGTCAAAAAGTATGCCGATAACTGGTAAGAAATAAAGCATTTTAGAGCTTACTTTATTTTTATTTTCTGCTTAAATTAGGAAACATTTTTCCTTTCATATTAAGTGAATTATTTCAAAAGTATACTCCAAGATTGTTTAAAAAAAATGAAAATATCAACTATTGAATAAAATTTTTTTAAAATATTTTTTTAGTTGACATTTAACCATTTTTCTATTTCTTCTGATTGTATCGACTCGTTATTCCGATTTATTAGAAGTTATTCGAACTTAGATTCTAGTAACTTCTAATAAACAAAAATAGCTAATTACCTCTTTTTCATCACCATCATAAACAGGTGTTTCTTATGACAGTAGAAGCTGCTAAACAAACAGCTGAAGAGCGCAGAATTAGTTTTGGCAAGATTAAGTTGCCAGACTCGTATCCAGATTTATTGGAGATTCAGTTGAAAGGCTTTCAAGAGTTCTTTCAATTAGAAACAACTCCAGAAAATCGGACCAACGAGGGCTTATTCCGCGTGTTTCAGGAAAATTTCCCGATTACAGATGCAAGAAATATCTTCGTATTGGAGTTCCTCGATTATTTTATCGACCCTCCTAGATATAGCATCGAAGAATGTATGCACCGTGGGTTGACTTACAGTGTTCCATTAAAAGCGAAGCTGAGATTATCTTGTAACGATGAAGAACACCTCGATTTCCAAACGATTGTTCAGGATGTATTTTTAGGGAACATTCCTTATATGACTCCTAAAGGTACCTTTGTAATCAATGGTGCAGAGCGTGTGATTGTTACTCAGTTGCACCGGTCTCCTGGTGTTTTCTTTGGACAAAGTTTCCACCCTAACGGTACGAAAATTTATTCTGCGAGAGTTATTCCATTTAAGGGTGCTTGGATGGAATTTGCTACAGACATTAATACCGTCATGTATGCATATATCGACCGTAAGAAAAAATTCCCTGTTACTACTTTATTGAGAGCTATTGGCTACGATACGGATAGAGCTATCTTAGATATTTTTGGACTAGCGGACGAAGTGCCTGCTACTAGAGATATGTTGGAAACTTCTATTGGTCGTAAATTGGCTGCTCGGGTATTACGTAGTTGGACAGAAGATTTCGTGGATGAGGATACTGGTGAGGTTGTAACGATTGAGCGGAATGAAATCATCTTGGAACGGGATATTGTATTGGATGAAACCAATATTGAGCAAATCCTAGATTCTGATGCAGAGACAATCATTTTGCAGAAAGATGATATTGAGGAAGATTACTCGATTATTTATAATACGCTTCAGAAAGATCCTGCGAGTTCTGAAATTGAAGCGGTTCAACATATATATAGACAACTTAGAGGTACCGATCCGCCGGATGATGATACAGCGAGAGGTATTATTGATAAGTTATTCTTCTCCGATAAACGTTATAACTTAGGAGAAGTTGGTCGATATAAAATTAACCGAAAGTTAGAGCAAGACATCGACAAAGAAGTTTTGGTTTTAACTAAGGAAGATATTATCAAAATCGTTCAGTATTTGGTGAAGTTAATGAACCAAAAGGCGGAGATTGATGATATTGACCACTTATCTAATCGTAGAGTAAGAACCGTAGGTGAGCAATTATACGCTCAGTTCGGTGTTGGTTTGGCGAGAATGGCTAGAACGATTAGAGAAAGAATGAACGTTCGGGATAATGAGGTCTTTACACCTATTGACTTGATTAATGCTAGAACGCTTTCTTCTGTGATTAACTCTTTCTTCGGAACGAGTCAGTTATCTCAGTTTTTGGACCAAACGAATCCATTATCGGAGATTACCCACAAAAGAAGAATATCTGCTCTAGGACCTGGTGGTTTATCTAGAGAAAGAGCAGGTTTTGAGGTTCGGGATGTTCACTATTCTCACTATGGTCGTCTTTGTACGATTGAAACACCGGAAGGACCGAATATTGGTTTGATTTCTACCCTTTGTGTATTTGCGAAAGTGAATAGAATGGGATTCTTAGAAACGCCATATAGAGCGGTAGCAGATGGTGCAGTGAATTATGCAGAAGAACCAATTTATTTGTCTGCGGAAGGAGAGGATTTTGCGAAAGTAGCTCAGGCGAATGCGCCATTAAACGAGCAAGGGGCGTTTATCACAGACAGAATTAAGTGTAGAGAGCATGGTGATTTCCCTGTATTAGGACCATCAGAGATAGAATATATGGATGTTGCGCCTAACCAAATTGTTGGGGTGTCTGCATCAATGATTCCTTTCTTAGAAAACGATGATGCCAACCGTGCCTTGATGGGCTCGAACATGCAGCGTCAAGCTGTTCCTTTATTGCGTCCAGATTCTCCTATTGTAGGAACAGGATTGGAAGGAAAAGTAGCTCGTGATTCTCGGATGTTAATCAACGCAGAAGGAGACGGAGTTGTAGAATATGTAGATGCAACGGAAGTTGTTATTCGATATGATAGAACAGAAGAGCAAAAGTTAATCTCTTTTGAAGATAACCGTAAGTCATATAAGTTAGTAAAATTCCGTAGAACGAATCAAGGAACTTGTATCAACTTGAAGCCTATCGTAAGAAAGGGAGATAGAGTACACAAGGGAATGATTCTTTGTGATGGTTATGGAACACAATTAGGGGAGTTGGCGATTGGTCAAAACCTAAAGGTAGCCTTCATGCCTTGGAAAGGTTACAACTTTGAGGATGCGATTGTATTATCAGAGAGAGTTGTAAAGGATGATATCTTTACTTCTTTACACATTGAGCACTTTGAATTAGACGTTAGAGATACCAAATTAGGAGAGGAAGAATTGACAAACGATATTCCAAACGTTAGTGAAGATTCTACTAAAGATTTGGATGAAAATGGTATCATTCGTATCGGTGCTTGGGTGAAAGAAGGAGATATTTTGATTGGTAAGATTACACCGAAAGGGGAATCTGACCCAACTCCTGAAGAGAAATTATTGAGAGCTATCTTCGGTGATAAGGCGGGCGATGTAAAAGATGCATCTTTAAAAGCACCTCCTTCTACGAAAGGTATTATCATTAATAAGCAATTATTCGCTAGAGCGAAAAAAGATAAGGTACAGAAGTCACAAGAGAAAGACTTGTTGACGAAGTTAGAAGACCAGCATGCCATTACCGTCAACGAATTGAAGACTATCTTAGTCGATAAGTTGTTGGTATTAGTTAAGGATAAAGCAGCTAAGAAAGTAAGAAGTGTTTACAATGAAACATTGATTCCTAGTGGGACTAAATACTCTCAGGCTTTACTGAAAGAAATTGATTACACGACGGTTGATTATAGTAATTGGACAGACGACGAGCATGCTAATAAGTTGATTGCGAGTTTATTACACAACTACAATATCAAGTTGAACGAGGAAGTTGGTAAGTACAAGCGAGAAAAATTCAACATCTCTATTGGTGATGAATTACCAGCAGGTGTCTTGAAATTGGCGAAGGTTTACTTAGCGAAGAAGCGAAAGTTGAAAGTGGGAGATAAGTTAGCTGGACGTCACGGTAATAAAGGAATCGTATCTAGAATCGTAAGACAAGAAGATATGCCTTTCTTACCTGATGGAACGCCAGTGGATATCGTATTGAACCCATTAGGTGTACCTTCTCGGATGAACTTAGGACAGATTTTCGAAACGGTTCTTGGTTGGGCAGGAGAACGATTAGGGGTGAAATTTGCGACGCCAATTTTTGATGGAGCTAGCATGGACGAAATCGAAGAGTACATCCAACAAGTGGATTTACCTTCTTTAGGACAAGCTTATTTATCTGATGGTGAAACAGGTGATAGATTCCACCAGCAAGCAACGGTAGGTGTTATCTACATGTTGAAGCTGTCTCACATGGTTGATGATAAGATGCACGCTCGTTCTATCGGGCCATACTCGTTGATTACTCAACAACCATTGGGTGGTAAAGCTCAGTTTGGTGGTCAGCGTTTTGGTGAGATGGAGGTTTGGGCATTAGAGGCATTCGGTGCAGCTAGTATCTTACAAGAATTGTTGACCATTAAGTCGGATGATATCAATGGTCGGGCAAAAGCTTACGAAGCAATTGTAAAAGGTGATAACCTTCCAATTCCTAATATACCTGAATCTTTCAATGTATTAGTACATGAATTGAGAGGTTTAGCATTGGATATTAAATTTGAGTAAGAGGTGATTGGTGAATAGTGATTGGTGATTTGTTCGCTATTTACTTTTCTCCATTTATTTTGAAATATTATAATTACCCATAAGATTTAAGTTTTTAACTTAATGAAAAGGTTACCTAGGGCGTTTCCCCCTTTGGAGGGGGCTAGGGGGAGGATATAGTTAAGTTGAAAAATTTTTCTATTAACTACATTCCTCCCCCCGACCCCCTCCAGAGGGGGAGAAGGCTACAGGCTATCTTTGGGAATTAATGAAAATAATAAACCATTAATTAATCAACGGATTTCGGCAAAAGGAAAAAGGGTGAAACCTGAGACCTAAAACCTGAAACCCGCAACCGAAAATAAATGGCATTTAGAAAAAACTTTAATAAAGCGGAACAAAAGCGATTTGAGAATATCACAATCAGCTTGTCTTCGCCAGATGATATTTTAGAGCGTTCTTATGGAGAGGTGTTAAAGCCAGAAACCATTAACTATCGTTCTTATAAGCCAGAAAGAGATGGTTTGTTTTGTGAGCGTATTTTCGGTCCAGTAAAGGACTACGAATGTTACTGTGGTAAGTATAAGCGTATCCGATATAAAGGTATCGTTTGTGACCGTTGTGGGGTAGAGGTAACAGAAAAGAAAGTACGTAGAGAGCGTATGGGCCACATCAAATTAGTGGTACCTGTAGTGCATATCTGGTTTTTCAAATCTCTTCCAAATAAGATTGGTTACCTTTTAGGTTTGTCTTCTAAGAAGTTAGAGACCATCATCTACTATGAGCGATATATCGTTGTCCAAGCGGGTGCAAAAGAGAGCGAATTGAGTAAGATGGACTTGTTGACGGAAGAAGAATATTTGGAGCACTTAGATTCTTTACCTGCTGAAAATCAGGCATTAGAAGATGACCATCCAGATAAGTTCATCGCTAAGATGGGCGCAGATGCAGTTAGAGGATTGTTGATGCGATTGGACCTTGACCAATTGTCTTATGATTTAAGACACCAAGCAACGAATGAAACTTCTCAACAACGTAAGTCTGAGGCTTTAAAGCGTTTGAGAGTAGTGGAAGCGTTCAGAGATGGACAAACAAGAATTGAAAATAAGCCTGAATGGACCATTATTCAATATCTGCCAGTTGTTCCACCAGAATTGAGACCTTTGGTTCCTCTAGATGGTGGTCGATTCGCTAGTTCGGATTTGAATGATTTATACCGTCGGGTAATTATTAGAAATAACCGTTTGAAGCGTTTATTGGAAATCAAAGCGCCAGAGGTAATCCTGCGTAATGAGAAGCGGATGTTGCAAGAGGCGGTAGATTCTCTATTCGATAACTCTCGTAAGTCGAATGCCGTAAAGGCAGAAGGTGGACGGGCTTTGAAATCTTTAAGTGATATTCTTAAAGGTAAGCAAGGTCGTTTCCGTCAAAACTTATTGGGTAAGCGGGTGGATTATTCTGGTCGTTCTGTAATTGTAGTAGGACCGAATTTGAAACTGCACGAATGTGGTTTACCTAAGGGAATGGCATCGGAGCTTTTCAAGCCTTTTGTTATCCGTAAGTTGATAGAAAGAGGTATCGTGAAAACGGTAAAATCTGCTAAGAAATTAGTAGATAGAAAAGACCCTGTGATTTGGGAAATCTTAGAAAATATTCTAAAAGGTCACCCAATCATGTTGAACCGTGCTCCTACTTTGCACCGTTTGTCAATCCAATCTTTCCAACCTACTTTGGTAGAAGGAAAAGCGATTCAGTTACACCCATTAGTTTGTGGTGCCTTTAACGCGGATTTTGATGGTGACCAAATGGCGGTACACGTACCATTAAGCCAAGCAGCAATTTTAGAAGCGCAAGTTTTGATGTTGTCTGCTCACAATATGTTTAACCCTCAGGATGGTTCGCCAATTTTGCTGCCATCTCAGGATATGGTCTTGGGACTTTACTACATTACTAAGGAAAGAACGCAGGGTAAGATTAAAGGAGCTGGTGGAACGTTCTATTCTCCAGAAGAAGTAATGATTGCCTATAATGAAGGTAAATTAGACCTGCACGCTGCGGTAACCGTTAGAGTGGATAACTTTGAAGATGAAGAGGGTAACTTAGTAAAGAAGCGAATCGAAACGACTTGTGGTCGAGTATTATTCAATTCTGTGGTTCCTAAGGGTAAAATTCCTTTCATTAATCAGTTATTGACTAAGCGTGCTTTGAAAAAAGTAATCGCAGGTATTATCCGTAGAGCAGATTTTGGAGAGACTGCACTCTTCTTAGATGCGATTAAGGAATTAGGTTTCCTTTGGGCATTCAAAGGAGGATTGTCCTTTAACTTAGGGGATTTGATTACACCTTCTAATAAGGCAAAAGTCTTAGCAGAATCTGAATCAGATGTAGAAGAGGTTTGGAGTAACTACGAAATGGGTTTAATTACCAATAACGAGCGTTACAACAAAATCATTGATATTTGGACAACAGGTGATAATGAAATCACTAACAAGTTGATGACCGAATTAGCTGCTCACAAAGATGGATTCAACTCGGTTTATATGATGTTGGATTCTGGTGCTCGGGGTTCTAAGCAACAGATTAAGCAGTTATGTGGATTAAGAGGGTTGATGGCTAAGCCAAGAAAATCTGGTGATACAGGTGGGGCGATTATTGAAAACCCTATCTTATCTAACTTTGTCGATGGATTGTCTGTATTGGAATACTTTATCTCTACTCACGGTGCGAGAAAAGGTTTGGCCGATACGGCATTGAAAACAGCAGATGCGGGTTATTTGACTAGAAGATTGGTGGATGTTGCACAAGATGTTGTGATCAAAGAAGAGGATTGTGAAACGTTGAGAGGTATCGATACTTTTGCTTTAAAAGAAAATGAAAAAGTCATTAAATCTTTAGCAGATAGAATCGAAGGCCGTTATACGCTACATGAAATTAAGCACCCTGTATCGGATGAAATAATCCTTAACGCGGGTGATTATATCACTAGAGATATTGCTAAATACATTGATGACGAAGGCATTGAAATGGTGACTATCCGTTCCGTATTGACTTGTAGTGTGAAGCGTGGTGTTTGTAGAAAATGCTATGGTAAAAACTTAGCTACTGGTCGAATTGCTGAAATGGGAGATGCGGTTGGTATTATCGCTGCACAATCTATTGGTGAGCCGGGTACACAGTTGACGCTTCGTACTTTCCACGTGGGTGGTACGGCATCTGTATCTAAGACGGAATCTAGTTTATTATCTAAGTTTGACGGTAAAGTTGAATTTGATAGTATGCGAACTACCGAATTTGTGGATGATGATGGCAATAAGTCAACGGTTGTATTGGCAAGAACTGGTGAAATCAGAATTGTTGACCCTAAGACAAAACGTCAATATTCTTCTCACTTTATTACTTATGGTTCAACGCTTTCTGTAGAGGATGGACAAATGATTAAGAAAGGAGATAAGATTTGTGAATGGGATCCATTTAACAACGTTATTATCTCTGAGTTCTCAGGTATCGTTAGATATGATTCTATTATTGAAGGTAAGACCTTCCGTTCTGAGAGTGATATGCAAACTGGTTATTCTGAGAAGGTCATCATTGAATCTAAGAATAAGCGAGTTATTCCAACGATTAAGATTATTTCTGCAGCTGGTGAAGAACTAAGAAGTTATAACTTACCAGTAGGAGCTTATATTTCTATCGAAGATGGCGCTGCAGTAAAAGCAGGTGCTAGAATTGTGAAGATTCCTAGACAATTAGGTAAGATTCAGGATATTACGGGTGGTTTGCCACGGGTAACAGAGTTATTCGAGGCGAGAAATCCATCTAATCCAGCAGTAACTTCTGAAATTGATGGAGTTGTTGCCTTTGGTAAAATCAAGCGTGGTAACAGAGAAATCATCGTTACTTCGAAAGATGAGCAAAGAAGAAAATACTTAGTTGGATTGTCTAAGCATATCTTAGTTCAGGAAGGTGACTTCGTAAGAGCAGGAACGCAATTATCTGATGGGTCTACTGCCCCAAGAGACATCCTACAAATTAAAGGACCTTTTGCGGTACAGTATTACTTAGTGAATGGTGTACAAGAAGTATATCGTTCTCAGGGTATTACCATTAATGATAAGCACATCGAAGTAATCGTGCGTCAGATGATGCGTAGAGTACAAATAGAAGATGCTGGTGATACGACTTTCTTAGAAGGAGAAGCAGTTGAAAAATACGATTTCTTAGAGCAGAATGACTGGATTTTTGATAAGAAATTCATCACTAATAGTGGGGATTCTAGCAAATTACGTCCAGGGCAGTTAGTGACTTTACGTCAAATTAGAGAAGAAAACTC
>CALLVC010000203.1 GCA_938010785.1 uncultured Saprospiraceae bacterium | reverse complement strand
GCAGACGTAGATTATTCAATAGGCGTACTAAGTTGGGATAAAGAAACGTATTTGCCAGAAAAAGGAGCTAGGTTTCGTTCTCAGCAAGTGGCGACTTTATCAGGGATTTCTCATGAAATATTTACCGATAAAAAATTTGGGAAGACTTTAGCCGAATTAAACGAAAAGACGGATAAGTTAGATGAGCGACAGGCAAAAAATGTAAAATTAAGTCTGAAGGAATATGAGCGTTCTACTAAATTATCAAAGGAATTTGTCATTAAAAAATCACAAATAATTTCCGAAGCCTATCATGCTTGGATGGAAGCACGAAAAGCGAACGATTTTAAAGTGTACAAAAAGGCTTTGGGCAAGGTCGTAGATATGTGCCGAGAAGAGGCAGAATTGATTGGCTATAAAGACCACCCTTACGATGCCTTACTGGATATTTACGAACCTGATGCTAGGACGAAGGATTTAACAAAATTGTTCAAAGATGTCAGAGAACAATTGGTTGATTTTGTAAAAGAGTTAAAGGAGAAAAAGCAGGTTAAAGACGGCTTTTTATACAAAAAATATGATACGGACAAACAATGGGACTTTGGTTTAAAGTTGCTCAAGAACATGGGCTATGACTTTAAAGCAGGGCGCCAAGATTTATCAGAACATCCTTTCACCATTAATTTTTCTCCTGAAGATGTTCGAGTAACGACTAGAGTAGATGAAAACGATTTTATGAATATGACTTGGAGTTGTATTCACGAAGGAGGACACGCTTTATACGAGCAAGGCTTGCCGAGTGAGCAATATGGTTTACCATTAGGGGCTTATATTTCTTTGGGCATACACGAATCTCAATCTCGACTTTGGGAAAATAATGTAGGACGTAGTTTGCCATATTGGAAAGCCCATTATAAAGGATTAAAAAAGACCTTTCCTAAAAATTTAGGAGAAGTACCCACCAAGAAATTTTATAAAGCCATCAATAAAATTCAGCCTAATCTGATTAGAACAGAAGCAGATGAGTTGCACTATCATTTCCATGTCTTGATTCGGTTTGAGATAGAAAAGGGATTGATGGAAGGAAAGTTGAAAGTAGATGATTTAGATAAAGTTTGGAATGCCAAATACAAAGAATATTTAGGGGTGAAAGTGGCAGATGCAAAGCAAGGAATTTTACAAGATATTCACTGGTCACATGGTAGTATTGGCTACTTCCCAACGTATTCTTTAGGAAGTTTCTACGCAGCCCAATTTTTCCAACAAGCAGAGAAAGACATTCCTAATCTATTAGGAGAAATTGAAGCTGGAAACAACCAACCGCTTTTAGATTGGTTGCGAACCAATGTGCACCAACACGGTCGCTTTTATAATGCAGAAGAATTGTGTAAAAAGATAACGGGAGAGAAGCTAAATTTTAAATATTTCATGGAGTACGCTCGAAAGAAATTTGGCGAGATATATGGGTTGTAGTTTCCTCTAAACTTGAAGTATCGAGAAACTTAGCGTGTAACAAAAGAAAAAATGCAACTATATAAAACAAAACGCCCTAGTTCAACCGTTATAGCAAAACTTAAATCAAATTTATTTTTGAACCCTAAAATTAGTTACATGACATCCGTAATCAAATCTTTTTTAATTGCTGCTTTCTTAATTTTAGTTGCAATGCCTACTTATGGGCAAGTATCTTTTGGCATCAAAGGAGGGACCAATATTGCAGAATATTCCTTCAAAGAAAATGGAACAAACATTGACCAAGAATCTATTAATGGATTTACTTTAGGCGCGGTTTTAGAAATTGGGTTGGGAGGTAATATCTTTTTACAACCAGAAGCAGTATTTATTCAAAAAGGCAGTGAAATTCAAGCGTTAACGGAAGATAATAAGATTAACGTCAACTACTTAGATATTC
The DNA here is from genome assembly GCA_938010785.1 of uncultured Saprospiraceae bacterium. Taxonomy (GTDB): domain Bacteria; phylum Bacteroidota; class Bacteroidia; order Chitinophagales; family Saprospiraceae; genus JAFMDF01. The sequence continues at coordinate 10,356 of CALLVC010000203.1, read as the reverse complement.
CGATACTATTAAAAATGAAAATTATCAACTCTAATGTTTTTAATGTAAATTTATTAGCAGGACCTTCTTTGGGTTTAGCCTTGAATGGAGAAGAAACGATGGGTGGACAGACAATCGATGTTAATTTTGGCGGAGAGGATGGCTTGAAACGCTTTGATTTAGGACTTAACGCAGGAGGTGGAATTGGTTTAAATTTAGGTAGTATTGGCGTGTTTGGAGATGTTCGTTATTTATTTGGCTTGAGTAATATTAGTGAAGCAGAAAGTCGAGAAATAAAAAATAAAGGCTTGAATTTAAGTGTCGGATTGATGTTTAAAATTTTGGGCCGATAACCAGTTGGCAGTATGCAGTTGGCAGTATGCAGTTTGACTGCTTGCTGCGAACTGCGAACTGCATACTGCCAACTGCCCTAAGCTGCTTTTGCTTTAGTGGGCGCAAAATCTCTCACCTTTTTGATTTCAGCATATTCGCTAAAAGAAATCATTCTTCCGCTTTCTTCATCCCATAATTTGTTAAAAATTGTTCCGAGACTTTGCGTAAAGGTCAAAGTAGTCACATGCTTTTGCAAGATAGGATTTTCCTCAGCACATTTTGCCAAATTGTAATTAGGAATCTGCGAACTAAGGTGATGAATATGGTGGTAACCAATATTACCCGTTAACCAGTGAATGACTTTAGGTAATTTGTAGTAAGAGGCGCCTTTGATAGCTGCTAAGACATAGTCCCAATTATCTTTCCAGCGTTGATAAGTCTCTTCGTGTTGGTGTTGAATATAAAAAAACCAGAAGGCTATCACCCCAAAGAAATAAACAATTGGTAAGTGAACCATTAAGAATTTTGTCCAGCCAAATAAAAATCCACAACCAATAAATACGGCAGTAAAAAGCAAGTTATTTAAAGTCATTGCTTTATGAATCCGACCCCATCCTTTTTTGCCACGGCCTAAGAAAGGAAAACGCATAGAAAAGACCAAGTAAATAATTGGAACAACAAGAAATAACATAATGGGATTCCGAAAAATCCGATAGGAAAATTTTCTAGCGGCAGACAAATCGTGGTATTCTTCTACGGTTAAAAAGTTAATATCTCCAAAGTCTCTTTCTTCTAATTGCCCTGTATGACCATGATGATGGCTGTGTACTTTTGCCCAATATTTGTAAGGCATAGCACTAAAAAAGCTACAGAATAAACCGACTCGATTATTCCATTTTCGTTTTTGAAAAAAGGATTGATGGCCACAATCATGCTGAATAATAAAAATACGCACTAAAAAGAAAGCATTAATCATTCCCAGTCCTAGTGTAATTAAATACGACCAAGACAGAGAAAAATACATCAAAATCCATAAGGCAATAAAAGGCCCAAAAGAATTGATTATTTGGATGACTGCTTTAGTATTGTTTGGTTTTTTATATTGACTGATGATTTTTGCCCAGTCTTTTAAATCATTTTTAATTTCCTGTTCCATTATCTATTTAGAATTTAACCAATAAAAAATAGCTTCCAATTAGGTGATAGATTATCTGAGAACGATAAGTTCAAGATAGATTTGGCGTTTTGAATCGTTTAGTGGGTATGTTTTACCTGCTATTTCTTGCTAAGACAGGGAAATAGAGAATATGTGACAGGTCGGTTGATTTTTTTTGAAAAAGATTAATTTTTGGTATTATTATTCTTAAAAGTTTGTACTTCTTGTTGGAAAAAAGCAATCAAATTATTCAAGTTTCCATTTTTGCAAACAGTAGAAATTTCTTTAGAAACTTGTTCTTTTTTCTCCATATTTAAAGGAAAGCGAAGTTGTGGCGTTTTTATTTTCTTTTTAGCTCGACTAATAATCTGTCGGCAATGGTCCATTTTTTTATCAAAAATCTCGGTTAATTGAGGGTAATCCATTTCAAATCCTTCTTTCAAAATGAGCATGCTAAATTCTGGTAAAGTTAATTTTTGTAATAATTCACTAATACCAGTAGATAAGTCTTGCTCAAAATCAAAGGGGCGAAAATCCATCTCTTCGTAACGATTTCGTAAATTTTCTAAAGGGTTATTAAAATGAATTTCTCTCGTTTTTCTAATAGAATTTAGAAAATTAATACAAATATTTTTTAAGGTTTGAAACAGGTAAGCCTTAACATTTTTGATTGTTGTATGGTCAATTTTCAACCATTTTTCAAAAGTATCCTGTACCAAATCTTCAGCATCTTTTATACAGCCAACCATATTGAAGGCCATTCGTTGTAGTTGTGGTTGATATTGTAAAAATGTTTCTGCTGAAGACACGATGTTTAATAAATTAGATGATTGTAAAAGAAATTTATTTATATATTACTAATTGCCCCGCAAGATACTTCAAATTTTAATCAAAATTGCTATATATCTTTGTTTTCCTATGAAGTTACTTGTAATCGAAGACGAAAAAGCACTCGCTGATAATATCAGGTCTTATCTCTCCACAAATGAGGTGATTTGCGAAGTTGCTCAAAATTATCAAGAGGCCGTAGCTAAACTAAACGTTTATTCCTACGATGTTATTCTATTGGACATTATGTTGCCCGATGGAAATGGACTAGATATTCTTCATTATTTGAAGGAAGAACAGTCCGAAGCAGGTATTTTAATTATCTCTGCAAAAAATTCTTTAGACGATAGAGTAGCGGGATTGGAATTGGGGGCAGATGATTATTTGACGAAGCCCTTTCATTTATCAGAATTGAATGCTCGGCTAAAAGCCATTTATCGCAGAAGAAAATTTCAAGGTTTTACAGAGATAAAATTTAATGAAATTGCGGTAGATACCAATAATCACGAAGTAAGTATTCATGACAAACAATTAGAACTGACCGTGAAAGAATACGAATTATTACTCTTCTTTATTTCTAATAAAAATAGAGTCTTAACCAAACAGACGATTGCCGAACACCTGTGGGGAGATAACGTTGATTTTTTAGATTCTTTCGATTTTGTTTACCAACACATTAAAAATTTACGCAAAAAAATTACCGCAGCAGATGGACAAGATTATATTAAAACCATTTATGGCTTAGGTTATAAGTTTCATAATAATTGATACGAATTGGCTAACTAGAAAGAAGGACCACTGACCAACAACAACTGATAAAATGCGTCTAATCACCAAAGCGACTTTACTTTACCTATTCATCATGTCTCTAGTTTTTAGTCTTGGAGGAATTGTTACCTATAATATGGTGATGAAGGCAGTAGCGAAAGAAACGGACTATTCCTTGGCGCAAAATATGTACCTTTTGGAAGATGCGATTAGAGAAGGGAAACCATTAGATGCTTTGCAAAGTAGTAAGACGAGGATTACTAAAGTCAGCACGATTCAAGCCAATGATACGGTGTATCATTTTTCGGACACGCTCGCCATGCATCCCTATTGGAAAAGGCTAGAACCCTATCGTAAAATGACGATTACGAGAAAAGTAGACACGGCTTATTATCGCTTTAGTATGATAGATATTTTTCTGGAAACAGATGATGTGTCGAAAGGAGTAATTAGTGTAATGACACGTTTGTTTTTTGGCTTGGGCCTAATTCTATTACTCGCTAGTTTTCTGATTTCTAGTTGGCTATTTCAACCTTTTCAAAGGACATTACAAAAGATAAAAAGCTTTAATTTAAAAGAGAATAATACCATTACTTTTGAAGATACCTCTACTAAAGAATTTAACCAGTTAAATGGATTTATTTCTCAAATGACTGAAAAAGCGCAAAGAGATTATGTCTCTTTAAAAGAATTTTCGGAGAATGCAGCACATGAGATGCAGACACCGATTGCGGTAGCTAAGGGGAAATTAGAATTGTTGTTGGAAGATGACAATTTGCAAGAATCCCAACTACCACTAATTCAATCTGCGCAAGCTGCCCTTTCCAAATTGTCTAGGTTAGGTCAATCGTTATCTCTGTTGACTAAAATTGAGAATAATGAGTTTACAGTAAAAGAAACGACCAATTTTTCAGAAGTAGTCGAACAATCTGTTATTACCTTTCAAGATATTTGTGAATTAAAAGGATTGGCCTTAAAAAGTAATATCGAAAAAAATGTTTTGCTATCCATCAATGCTTCTGTAGCGGATATATTGGTGAGTAATTTATTGAAAAATGCGGTTCGATATAATTCGACGGATGGTTGGGTAAATATTAGTTTAAATAAAAAACAATTAGTAATAGAAAACCCAGGTCATCCACCAAATGTGCCTACCAATCAATTATTTGAACGTTTTCGAAAGAGTAATCAAAGTGGCGCTTCTTTGGGACTAGGCTTGGCGATTGTAAAAAAAATCTGCGAGGTTAATCAATTGAAAGTAGATTATGTTTATACAGAAGGAGTCCATCGCTTGATTGTCAAACTACCGTAGGTTCGTCGGTACTTTAAGCCAAACTATTGAGAACTTACAAACTACCTACCTAATTGCCTCATTTATAACGAAGTAATTCCGTTAAATAGGGAAAGCGCTTGCCTTATTGCCATTAAATCAGAATTACTTCAAATTTCCTACAAATTCTACATAAGATTTCTGCTTAGTTTTGTTGAACAATTTCATATTGTACTGTTATAACCTAATTATTATTCGAAAAAATTAAACTAAGCTATTACAAGCTTAAGCTATTATGAAAAATCACCAACGTATTTTAATTATCTTTTTGAGTTTACTGATAAGTACAACCATTGCCTTTACTCAAAATCGTGGCGGCCGTCCAGGAGGCGGGGAAAGACCAAGTGCGACCATCAAAGGAAAAATTATCAATGGAGATAATGGAGAACCCTTAGATTATGCAACGATTACTATTTTTTCCAAAAAGGATAGTTCTTTAGTTACAGGCGGCATCACAGACGAGAAGGGGTTATTTACGGTTGAGACAAAAATGGGTAAATACTTTGCCCAAGTTGAATTTTTGTCTTTCCAGACTAGAACCATTTCAGATATTCCATTAGGAAAAGGTCAATTTGTAGCAGATTTGGGAACGATTGCTTTGGCGGGAGATGCACAAACGTTAGCAGAAGTAGAGGTGCGAGCAGAAAAAAGTCAGATGCAAATGGGCTTAGATAAAAGAGTGTTTAATGTCGGAAAAGATTTAGCAAATACGGGAGCTTCAGCCGAAGATATTCTGGACAATGTACCTTCCGTGTCGGTAGATGTTGATGGAAATGTTAGTTTGCGAGGAAGTGAAAATGTACGGATTTTAATTAATGGAAAGCCTTCTGGTTTAGTTAGTTCAGACAGCGGCAGTGGACTGCGGTCTTTACCTTCTAATTTGATAGACAAGGTGGAAGTGGTGACGAATCCTTCTGCACGATACGAAGCAGAAGGTGCAGCGGGCATTATCAATATAGTATTGAAAAAGGACAAGAAAAGAGGCATCAATGGTTCTTTTGATGTGACGACAGGAGTACCAGATAATCATGGAGTGGGGGTGAATATGAATTTTCGTCGGGAGAAAGTAAATTTCTTTGTCAATTATGGATTGTCTTATCGTAATAATACTGGAGGAGGTCTAACTTATCAAGAACGAATTAGTGATAATACGGTACTCATTCAAGACCAAACCCGGGACCATGAACGAGGCGGATGGTCTAACAGTGTTAGATTTGGAGCAGACTACAACATTAATAAATACAATACTTTAACGGGGGCTTTTTCGTATAGGAAAAATAATGAAGATAACCTTTCTAATATTGTGTATCGCGATTTTATTGGTAGTACGGACTTTAATGATTTACAAGAAATAACTACTCGAACGGACAATGAAAAAGAAAAAGAAAATTCGATTCAATATTCTTTAGACTATAAAAGAACGTTTGATAAAAAAGGACAAGAATTGACTGCTACCTTTCAATATGAGGATGATAATGAAACGGAGCGTTCAGATTATGTAGAGCAATATTTTGATAAAAATAATACATTGAATGGACGAGCAGATTTATTGCAAGAATCTCGTAATGCAGAGGGAGAAAAGCAATATTTATTTCAAATAGATTATGTTAATCCAATTAGCAAAGAAGGAAAATTTGAATTAGGATTCAGAAGTTCTATTCGAGACATTCGAAATGATTATGAAGTGAATGAGTTTGATGATATCACTTGGCGACCACTACTAGATTTTAATGGAAATCCATTGAGTAATAATTTTAAATACGATGAAGATATCCATGCAGCTTATGCCATTTTTGGGGATAAAAAAGGGAAGTTTTCTTATCAATTTGGTTTAAGAGGAGAATATTCAGAGGTGGTAACCGAATTGATAGAAACAAATGAAGTGAATGACCGAAATTACTTTAATTTATTTCCAAGTGCCTTTTTTAATTATGAATTTTCAGAAAAAGACGCCGTACAATTAAGTTACAGTCGAAGAATTCGACGACCTAGATTTTGGTATTTAAATCCATTTTTTACGTTTTCTGATGCACGAAATCAAAGAACTGGTAATCCTAATTTAGACCCAGAACTTACTCATTCCCTAGAGGTCGGTCATATCAAATATTTTGACAAAGGAACACTCAGTTCATCGGTTTATTATCGTTATTCAGAAGGAACAATTTCCCGAAGCGTTCGAACGGTATTGAATGACCAGCAAACCCTTTCTCGTCCAGAGAATTTAAAAGATGAACACGCTTATGGTTTAGAATTTACCGTTTCCTACAATCCATACAAATGGTGGCGAATTAATAGTGATATGAATTTTTTTCGAGCAATTACAGATGGGACAAATGTGCAAGAAGGTTTGACTGCTGATACTTATACCATGCGAGGAAGAGTTACTTCTAGAATGACGATTAAGAAAAATACGGATGTTCAATTAAGATTGGGGTATCGAGGTCCACGCGAAACGCCACAAGGTCGAAGTAAGTCTATTACTTCCCTTGATATTTCTGCCAATAGAGATATTCTAAAAAAGAAAGGGACGTTGACACTAAGTATTAGAGATGTATTTAACTCTAGAAAATATCGCAGTGAGACCTTCATAGATGATTTTTATTCAGATAGTGAATTTCAATGGCAAGCTCGAACGGCGACGCTTACATTTAATTACCGATTGAACCAGAAGAAAAAGCGAGGTGGTAGAAGAGGCGGCTACGGCGGTGGGGGAGAAGGTGAATTTTAATAATATAGTAATCCGATTAATAAAATTTTCTTTAAAGCGGTTGTGTCAGCAGCCGCTTTTTTTGTTGGTACTTTAAGCCACACTATTGAGAATTTACAGCTAGATAAAATTATTTTATATTTGTCAACTTTAATAGGACATTGATTATCTCGAATCAATTAGCATAGAAAATATGGAAAATTTAAAGTACCCAATTGGTAGATATAAAAGACCACTGATTATTAAGCCTGCAACGATTGAAAAGTGGATAAGTGAAATAGCAGCACAACCTGCTAAATTCAGAGCCTTAGTAGAGGGTTTATCCGAAGAACAACTCAACTTACCTTATCGACCTGGAGGTTGGACAATCCGTCAAGTTGTACACCATGTAGTAGATAGCCATATGAATAGTTTGATTCGATTTAAATGGACATTGACGGAAGACAATCCAACGATTAAGGCATATTATGAAGACCGATGGGCAACTTTAGAAGATTATAATCAAACCCCTATTGAAGTTTCTTTAAAACTAATGGAATCCTTGCACGAGCGCTGGGTTATTTTATTAAAATCGTTAACACCAGAGCAATTGAAGCGAACTTTTGTACACCCAGAAAGTGGAGATACGATTCCTCTGGATTCGTTGATGGGAATGTATGCATGGCATGGGAATCACCATATTGCTCATGTGGAACAAGCATTAGGAAAAAGATAATTAGTGAACTAAACACCAGTGTCAACTGCCAACTGTTTTATTGCCAACTGCACTATCTTATGACTTCTTTCCAATTGACATCTTTATAAGATTCAAAGAGCAGGACGCCAATAAAACTAAAAATAGCAGTAACCAATACGGCACTAATAACTATAAGGGAACGTTTAGGACGAGATTTGATGAGAGGAACAGTTCCGGCTTCTATGAGGTTAATTGCGGAGATATCAGAGTTGTAAGCAGTAATCAGTTGATTGAGTTGGACACCTTCCTCTCCCAACTTATTACTCATATCTTTTTGTCGTCGTTCTAAAACAAGAACTTGAGATTGTCCAGCATTGAAATCTTGAATCCGTTGGGTTAAGGTGTTAACTTGACTTTTATATCCTGCAATATTAGCAGTAATTTGAGCTATAGTATCTTTAGGTGCACCCGAAGACTTTAATGAATTTAGCTTTGCATTGGCACGTGCTAATTCGGATTCGGCAGTAAGTATTTGTCCAGCAAAAACTTCTCCTTGGGTTTCGACACTTAAAACGCCATATCGAATCCTTAAAGCAAGAAGACTATCTGCAATAATTGTTAATTGACTATTTTTTTCTTGAATATTTTTTTCCAAAGACTTTTGAAAATTTTGCAGTTGTCCTTTTATAATGTTTACCGCCAACTCATCTATTTTTTCTCTTGCTGCATTAACCATTCTAGCTGCTAACTCTTTATCGGTATCTTCAATAGATAATTCTATAGCATCTCGTTTTGTCTTGATAACATTATAATATTTATTAAATTTTAGTCGAACGTTATAAGCTGCTCGTTCTTTGGTCGAATCAATATCATAGTGGGTATACAAATCAAAGGTCCGAATCATATAGTCCTTTAAGTCATTGGATTCTGCTATTGTCAAGAGCCTATCATTATCTCTATCGTCTCCGTAAAATTCTATATCTCTGGTAGAGGTTCCGAAAATCTGACCGGGCTTGGCTTGGTCTGCACTATTGGCGTAGAAAATAGTAGTAGATTCATAATAATTGGAAAGCAACAGAGATATGGCAGCAGTTCCTATACCAATGCCAATGCACAAATAGGCAATAGGTTTTAGCCATTTGAAGAAAATTTTTAACACGTCCAGCAAGTTTTCGCTCTGCTCCATGAAAGTATATAATTGAAAAATGGATGATATTCTAGCGCAAAAATAGGAAAATAGCTCAGATAATTAGAGGGGAGATAAATATTATCCAACTAATTTCAAACCAATAAAAATACAAATTAGGCAGACAAGGATACTCAGACCAATATTTGCGAAGGCATATAAATAATTTCCTGCTTGCAGTAATTGAAAAGTTTCTGCTGAAAAAGTGGAAAAAGTGCTAAAGCCACCACAAAATCCAGTCATCAACAATAATTTTGTCGTTGTATTTATATCTCCTTTTAGACTTAGTCCCATTAATGCTCCCAAAGTAATACAAGCTAAGGCATTGGCGATGAAAGTTGCTAAAGGAAAATCCCACGTCTGAGCCGATAATAATCGAGCAATTCCATAGCGGCAGATACTACCAAGACCGCCGCCAAGAAAAACTAGTAGGAATGCTTTCATATAGATTCACTTTTTGTGTAATTAAAGATGTATATTTTGCTTTTAATTTATAGTTAAGCGTTTGCTTGAGCGTACGCTACCCTACTAAAATTAATTTGCAGTTTTCGCCGCGCAGCTGCGAAGCAGCGAAGGGCGGTAATTACGATTTTTAGTAGGGTAGAGTAGCTTGAGCGTATAGTATGCTATAGAATTTTTGACACTACACTACAAAAATAGCCCTATCAATATGAAAAAAGATAAAAATTGGAAATTAATAAAATCAGAACCTGCGATAGATTTGAATATTGTAAAAATTCGACATGATTTTTATAAAAATCCTAGAAATCAGAAAGTGGTGAAGACTATCGCAATTGAAGGAAATAATGCGGCGAATGTGATTGCCAAAACCAAATCTGGAAAAATCATTATGGTGCGGCAATTTCGATTTGGGATAGGAGATTATACTTTAGAAATCCCTGGAGGAATGATTGACGAAGGAGAAGATGTCCTGAAAGCAGCTCAACGAGAAGTTCGAGAAGAAACGGGGTATATCGGGGAGAATTGGCAATACCTAGGAAACATCTTATCAAATCCTGTTTGGATGGACAGCACAATACATCATTATTATATGGAAAACGCTGATTTAAAATATGAGTTGGAATTAGATGAAGCAGAAGATGTAGAAATTATTTTACTATCACCTGAAGAAGTGTACCAAAAAATAGCCGATGGAACTATCAAGCATCCACATACTATTTCTGCATTCTTTTTTGCTAGAAAGATACTAGGAATTGTTTAACAATTATTCTGAGTTTCCTTCTTTTACTTAGTTAAGTAATGCGGATTGATTAATCGGGTAAAATTTTTAGCTTGAATTTTTTCGATAGTTTTCGCCAAAAAATCAATGCATAGCACCCGCTACGGATTTATTTTTTGGTAAAAAATAGCGGAAAAAGGCTGCTAAAAATTA
>CALLVC010000202.1 GCA_938010785.1 uncultured Saprospiraceae bacterium | reverse complement strand
ATTTTAATTCTACTTTCGTTAGTTTTTCTATATCCTGGATTAACTATGCCAATGATTAGTTTAAAAATTGGGGCAACGATACCGATTCTTGGAGAAATGGTCGTACATGAAACCACGCAAAGTATTTTGAATACGATTCAGACCCTGCATGAAAATGATAATTCGCTAGTAGCTGGACTTATTCTCCTGTTTAGTGTAATAGTTCCCATTTTAAAGGCAGTTATTCTATTATTAGTACTTTTTGTGAAAAAGATTGGCATGCGTTCTAAACTGCACAAATTTGTGGCAATAATAAGTAAGTGGTCAATGGCAGACGTCTTTGTGGTAGGCGTATTATTAGCAGCTTTAGCGACTTCCTCAGAGGATGCAATCGAAGCTAATTTACATGAAGGTTTCTATTACTTCTTAGCTTATTGTCTTATTTCCATTTTAGCATCTCAAATTATGGAAGTGAAAGAAGAAGCTGTTGTTTAATCAGGCAAATCTTCTTCAGTTCTAATTTTTTGTGGTTCTTTATCTCTTGCATAATCTAAACCTTCTTGCCAAAGCTTAGACATTAAATCTGGGTCAAAAATGAAGGCATTTTCTACTAATACATGCGGTGGGAAATAATAATTAATAGTAGAATCATCCTGAATACTTTTGTATTTTCCAATTAAAATATCATCCTTTCCAATTTTATCCATCATAAATTGAAGCGTTCTTAAAAGCACATCGAAAGGGTCGGTACATCTAAGATTATTTACACTTAATTTTTCTGGACGGAGGTAAATGGCATCTACATGTTTAGCGCCCATGTCCAAAGCTGGATGAACAGGCAAATAGTCACCGTATCCACCGTCAGCGTATTCATGCCCATTCTTAATAACCAAACTCATGAAGGGAACAAAATTGGCAGAAATCCACATCCAATCACAAAAATCTTCATAGCTATGGTCTTGAATGGATTTGTATTCTGTTTTATAATTGGTAAAATTACAAACGGTAACGATTACTTCTTTTTTACTTTTAACTAATCGGTCGTAATCCGATTTTAGAAAAATTCTAGAAATTAATTTTCTTAAAGCAGTACTATTTCCGAATGTAGTTTTTTTCTTCCAAAACATTTTCACCGAATTGAGGTGATTAATTTTAGAAGTATAAATCTTTCCTTTTTTCTTTACAACAAATGGGCAATTGGTAAAAATATCTTTTTGTGTGACTTTAGTAAATCCATCTCTTATTCTATCAACTTCACCCAATGCTAACAAGGGCAACAACAGACTACCAGCAGAAGTACCCACATATATATCATAATCTTTTTTTTGCTCCTTAATCAGGTATTCTGCCACGCCTCCTGCAAATGCTCCTTTAGACCCACCTCCTGAAATAACTAATGCTCGCATATAATTCCGAATATAAATAAGTTGATAATAAATGTAATTTTCTCAATGTTTTGTTTCTAATTCTATCTTCGACCAAGAAAGAATTGTAAATTTGTGCGCTAAAATAAGTGAACTAATTTCTTTTAAAGAACTATTTTAATAATTCTTTGTTTTTTTTGAAAAATGCTAGCACTTACTTTTGTTCAAATTTAACTACACTTAATAAATATATCATGATTGTTTTACTTTCCCCTGCTAAAACTTTAGACTTCACTGAATCGCCAATGGGGACACATTCGGACCCAAGATTATTGAAAGATAGTAGCAAATTGGTCAAAGTCTTGAAAAAGAAATCTGTAACGGATATTAAAACGTTGATGAAAGTCAGTGATAATATTGCTACTTTAAATGTTGAACGCTTCCAAAAATTCTCTACACCTTTCACCCCTGAAAATGCCAAGCAATCCATTTTGGCCTTTAAAGGGGATGTTTATCAAGGTATGGAAGCGAATACTTTTGATACTGCTGACCATGAGTTTGCACAAGCTCATGTGCGAATACTTTCTGGGTTATACGGTATTTTACGTCCAATGGATTTGATGCAGCCTTATAGATTAGAAATGGGGACAAAATTAAAAAGTGAAAAATTTAAAAATCTCTATGAATTTTGGGATAATAGAATCACTAAACTTATTAATCAGGACCTTTCAGACACAGAAGGAGACGCGATAATAAATCTGGCTTCAAAAGAATACTTTCATTCGGTAAAAGAAAAAGAATTGAAAGGAAAATTAATAAATATTCACTTTCGTGAAAAAAGAGGTGATAAATTTAAGGTAATAGCCTTTAATGCTAAAAAGGCTCGAGGTGCTATGGCTAAGCAAATTGTCAAATTTAAAATCACGGATGAAACTCATCTTAAATCCTTAGAAGTAAATGGATATGTTTTTAATGAAAGTATGTCGGATGATACCAATTATACCTTTATTAAGTTGTAGGTCCAGATGGAGGAGTGAATCTGAGAATAGATAATCCTTAAATAGGAGTTGACAAAAGTTGACTCCTTTTTTTATGCGCTAATTTAACATATGCCATTAATCATTTTCTATTTACTACTCACCATTTAAAATATATTTTGGTTAAAATTAAATTATTTTTTACTGAAATATGTTTTAGGCATAGTCTTTGCTTTATATATGAATATACAACAATGTTAATCTCACAACAAATTTTTTCCCACGGAAACATATCTCAACATTAAAACAGAACGTAGATTTTCTGCCTTCTAAAAAACTTGCCTATGCTAAAAATTCAACACTAATTTAGGTTGTAAAAATTTAGTCTCAAGGTTAAAAAACACGGAATTAATCATCAAAAAAATAAGTATGCTGATCTTGGTCAGTAATATCTTGATGATGCAAAGTGATTTTTTCCAAATGGATTCATGGAATTGTAGATTTAAGGATTATCTGTATTTTTTACTTTATCTGTTTTCTCATAGAACCTGCTTATAAGTAATTGATAATCGTTAGATTGCCCCCACTTCCATGTTTCCATTTTTTAAGACTATGGTTACGACACTTAAGCAGACCAAATTATGCTTACAAGTCATGCAAACTTTGCACACGTTTATTGAAATTGTATTTTTCAATGAATATGCACTAGGAACACTAACCCGTTTCAAGAAAAAATTAATCGGTTATAAACATTTTTTGAAATTGTTTATAGTTATGTAGGTTTAAACCTTGATTGATAACTTATAATAACTTCAAAGTAACTTATAATTGGCTTAATTAGTCTTTGACAGTACATTGAATCTTACATTTCGAGGATTATTTCACCCCCTTAATCTCTTCGAACATGAAAAAAGGAACGTGCACTCCCAAGGCTGGCAAATTAACGGTTTCTGTTGTTGAAAATATCTACAGTATTATTGATTCAAAAATTCAGTACTTAGATTATCAAACGAGAGAACTCATTCGCCCCCTAGCTGGAGAAAACACACAAGAGGACCAAGTGTCCAACACAGAAAAAGGTCTTGAAGACCTTAAAAATGAAGAACAATGGTTTTTGGCTTTTGAAAAATATAGTAAAGTCAAAAAAGTATTGTTGTTACTAAGAAATTACTTGAATAAAGAAAATGCTTTTTTGGTCTTGTCTCTTTTGGCGGACGACCAATTAACTAAATTAAGCCAAAAAGACCTTGAATATAGACTTGATATCAAACAAAGAAATCAAGCGGCTTAGCAAAATTTTAAGTTGTGGTCTGATTACTAAGCTCACAACCTAAAATCCGTTAGGCTTTTAAGAAACCCCCAAATAGGTAACAGTTGCAGTTACCCCCATTACCCCTTAACCATAGACTGCAACTGTTTACTTATTTTACACCCCCAATAGCTGGATTGGAATTTAAATATTCAATCCGGCTATTTTTTTATAATTCCTATTTGTTGAATAATCTATTGAAATAATAATTTGTTATTTGGTAGCTATTTTATTATTTTAGTAGCCTTGTATTCTTGATAATCATCCTCAAAAGATAAGAATAGGCTTCCGAAGTAATTTTATTGAATGAATGGGCTTACCCTACTTGATTGACTTCGGAAGGTATAAAAAGATGGATAGAAATATTCATGCAGAGATGGTTAAAAAAGGAAAGAGTGATTGTTGGCAAGCAGGTGCATCACATATGAAAAATATCCAGTTTTTTAATGAATTAGATAACTGAAAATAAGCCTAACAACTTAGCATAGTACTTCGAATTTAACTAAAATATTAATTTAATAATTATGTTTATGACCCTCATTTCTGCCAATGAATTGAATGGTATTTTAGACCAAAAAAAACTTACTATTATTGACTGCCGACATGCTTTAGCTGATACAGAAAGCGGAAGAAATGCCTACAAGGAAAGCCATATTCCGAATGCTTTGTTTGCGCATATGGATGAAGATTTATCTGGTGAAATTGTTAAAGGTAAAACAGGAAGACATCCCTTTCCACCAATAGAAAAAATTGTAAAAAAATTATCCGATTGGGGAATAGAGGCTAGTAGCCAAGTAGTGGTTTATGATGCAAGTAATGGTGGTTTAGCGGCAAGACTTTGGTTTATTCTAAAATGGTTAGGTCATGAAAATGTGGCTGTTTTAAATGGCGGATGGAAATATTGGTTGGAACAAAAATTACCAACAACTGCTGAAATTCGGACGCCAACACCTACCTCCTTCGTAGCAAAGCCTAATCAAGATTTAATTGTAGATGTACAATTTATGGAGGCAAATATTAATACACCTGAGTTAATTTATATAGATTCGAGAACTGCTGAAAGATATCGGGGTGAGCAAGAACCAATTGACCCAGTAGCAGGGCATATTCCTAGTGCCCTTTCTGCCCCGTGGACAGAAAATGTAGATTCTGACGGTTTGTTTTTAGATAAGAAATCTTTGGCGAAACGATTTATAAAAATATTGGAAAACCAACCGAAAGGAAATACTATCTTTTATTGTGGTTCAGGCGTTACTGCTTGCCACAATCTATTAGCAATGCATCATTTGGGAATAACCTCCCCCAAATTATATCCTGGTTCATGGAGTGAATGGATTGTAGATGAAAATAGGGAAGTAGTGGTGGAAGGGTAATAATACATTGGAAATGCCCATTTTTAAAGCCCCGTATACCAAATTGGCGAAGACCAAGCTCTTTCCTGAGTTGTTAAAGGAGTTGATGCTTTATAGGTAACACCATATCGAATGATGTCCCACAAAGTATATCTAGCAGTAGGATTCTCAATGACCCTTAAGTAATAAAAAGCATCAGCATTTGCGTCAAATTCAGGGTCTGTCCAAACCGTTTGTAAACTTACTGCTCCTTTAGATTTATCCCATTCTCCAGTTTCCATATTTACCTTAGCACCATTAGAGGGAACACTTCCATCCTCATTTACCCTTCGATTGTCAGATAAAGCTACCGTATAAATCTTTTCTGATAATTTTCCGTTTTTATACCAGCCTTTAACAACTTGTATTCTATCTAAATTTGCTCCTTCAGGGTCTTTTCCTGCCCAAATTAAAAAGGAAGGGGGACTGTCATCTTTACTTAAATCGCTGCCCATAGGGACTCCTTTTGCATACCCATCTTGGACTAAGGCATCATAATTTTCATAATTTCCTACAAAATCATGACCACCAAAAAATCGAACTTGAATTCTTCCTCCACTAGTGGCATAAACTTCTTTTCTTGCCAATGCATCATATATTTCTGGACGGGTATTCGCTGCTGCCCAAACAGCAACTAAGCCTCCAGGATTGAGCGCATCTTCTATTTTTTTACCACTACCGAACTCTAAAACCCAATCCCTTGTAGACCTTACCTTGGCATCTCTATCTAACAAAGAATGATTGCCCAAATAATCGCTCCATTCATCGGTATTTCCTGGAACACTATTATGAGTGTCTGTACTTCCGATTAATCCGTATTTATGGGGATTAACGCCATATTTTTCCTTTTGACGTAAGCCTTCTTTTAAAGCATAACGCACATAATTATTTTCAGATGCAGGGTCATATGTATAGTTTTCAAAATTAGCAAATTCATCCGCTTCCCAAAAAGAAGCATGTACTTCAGAATTTCCTTTAGCTTGATGCACTTCTACCAAGGGTTCAAATTTATTCCTAAGAATAGCATATTCTTTTGTCTTTTCTGCAAAACCTGCTCCAACCGAAAGATTGGTATTATGGGGAATCGCCATGACAGTTGCTCCTTGCTCAGTTATCTCATTTAGAAAACTTAATATGCTTTCTCCATCTCTTGCTTCCAAAGCACTGATTGGATAATCAGGCACCTTCATGTCTTTGAAAATAATATTTCTATGGATATGAGATTGAGCGGCACCATTGGTCCATTCGTAGGCAGCAAAAGTTGTAAATTTCCCAGGTTCGTAATGTTTTTCTGCTGCTTCCAATTCTATATCCCATGCCTTTTTGGTCGTTTCAAAACCTTGAAAGAATGGCATATGGGAGGGTGCTTCTGATACTCTATCTAAAGATGCCAAAAATAATTGTCTTTGCTTTGTTGTATCTAAACCTACACTTCTAAAATAGCGTGCAAACGCTGCATTATGGCCTGCTGCCTCAGGCGTATGTATAGAATATAATTCTCCTAAAAATTCAGCATGGTCAGTAATTGCGGCAAAATCTAAAGGTCTGTCTATTTTTACTTCTTGCTCTAAAACGGAAATAGTTTCTCCTTTGGCAAAGCGATAGGCATCATTAGGCGTAGCGCGATTTCCACCAATATAAGCATCAAAAGATAGGGTAGTGTGCACATGTAAATCCCCCCAATACAAATTCCTATTGGGATTTTTAGGAACAGCTGATTCAGCTGCATTTTTTGATAAAGTAGCCCTATCTCTTACTGGGTTTGGAACTTCATCTAAAATCATTGCTGGGAACAAAGATTTATATACAAAAAAGCCAATGATGGCTAATAGGGCTAGAACCGCAAGAACTATTTTGATAGTTTTTGACATGATAAGTTTTACGTTTTGGTAAGAGGAAGATTGATTGCTTTATAAAGGGCTTTCTTCTAAAGATGCTAAAATAGGGTGTTCCTTACAAATTTTGCCGTGTCGAACGGCAAAATTTGTAAGAAGGGTTTTAAAGGGTAAGCTAAAATGAATTTTCAAAGAAAATCTATTTTAGCTTACCCTTTAATCCCCTTTTTTTTGATTAATTGGGACTCTGCCTGTCCCGAATTTATTTCGGGAATGTCCCAATTAATCAATATTTACTTGGATGTTCTATTTTTAGGAGAAAATCCTTATGCGGGATATTGGATGCCAGGTATCCAGTATCCAACATCAAGTACCTATTCAAATGCCAAAGAAAGAAACTCTGCTACACAAGCTGGTTTTTCAACGCCCTCAATTTCGATTGTTGCTTTCCAAGTAGACTTGACTCCATTGTCTCCGTAATCTTCTACATCCGCTAAAGTTACATGTGCTCTTACGCGACTTCCGCATGGTACAGGATGTGCAAAACGAACTTTATTCAATCCATAATTAACACCCATTTTTGCACTTTTAATAGAAGAAACATCTTCTAAAAGTCTTGGTAACAAAGACAAGGACATAAATCCGTGAGCAATTGGTCCGCCAAATGGAGAATGTTTCTTAGCTTTTTCAACATCAATATGAATCCATTGAAAATCTAATGTAGCTTTCGCAAAATCGTTAACCATTTCTTGCGTTACAGTCATCCATTCTGAAGCGCCTAATGATTTACCTTTAGCAGCTTTGAATTCTGCTAAATTTTTAAATTCTGTCATGATTATTTTGTTTTATTTTAATTATTCAAAATTGAGAACATAGCATTGAGATTGATAATCGGTAAAATTGATTTATAATCGATAAAGAGTCTAGATTAGTCCTATAAGAGGTCTCTTTTCTCTCTATGTAATGGTCTCTACTCTCTGTTCTGAATATATAATTATCTAGAAGTTCCACCATCAATTGGTAGACAAATACCTGTTACATATCTTGCTTCATCGGATGCTAAATATAAATAGCCGTAAGCAATATCAATGGGGTCGGCTTTAAAACGAAGTGGAATAAATTTAACGGCTTGGTCGGCAAGTGCATCTGGAATCTTATCCGTCATTGGGGTTACCGTATAGCCAGGAGCGATACTGTTCGCGGTGATGCCATACTTTCCAAGTTCCATAGCCCATGTTTTGCACATACCAATAACACCTGCTTTGGTCGCCACGTAGTTGGTTTGACCAAAATTACCTCGGATACCTACGTTAGAGGCAGCACAAACGATTCGACCATAATTTTGAGCTTTCATATAAGGCACTACTGCTCTTGTACATAAGAAAACTCCTTTTAAGTTAACATTAATTACAGCATCCCAATCCTCATCAGACATTTTTGTCAAGGTCTTATCTCTGGTGATACCTGCATTGTTAATTAAAATGTCAATCTTGCCATGTGCTTCGTGGATTTTTGCCATTTCTGCTTCAACGGCTTCTTTATCAGTGATGGATATTTTTTTGAAAGAAGCTTTGCCGCCCTGTTGCTGTATTTGCTCTGCGACTATTTCCCCCTCCTCTAATAAATCCCAAATATGAACAATAGCACCTTCTTTGGCGAACAATTGAGAAATAGCTTCACCAATTCCTCTTGACCCACCTGTAACGATGGCAACTTTATTTTTTAATCTCATTTATCTATGGTTTGAATTTAAAATATTGATGGAATAAAAATTTAATATTTAGTTCTTTAAATGTTTTAGATGGCGAAAATAATTATAATTTTGGAGCTGTTTGGCTTTTTTTAGTATAAAAATCCTAAAAACTTATTTTTACTATATTTGACTGGTGCAGGAAGTAGGAAATAATTGGTAGATTTTAAGTGCTTAACCTTAAAGTAACAGCACTAATTTTCTACTGCCAATTGCTCACTGCATTAGAATCTTCAAAATGAATTATGGACTTCAACTATGGGATGCTAGTACCTTTGTCTTTTATTATGGGTACCATTAGCTGGCGATTTTTAATAGCTACTGTTTATTTAGAAAACTTTAAAGAATGGCCGATTGAAAAATTGATTATGCCTTTCATCTGTATTCATCTTTTTAGATATATTTCTATTTCTTTAATGATACCGGGATTGACATCCATTGGTGAAATTTTACCTTTTAGCGATGTGCTAAGATTGACACTATTTGATGTGGCTTGTTCTGTATTAAGCATGTTGTCTTTGATGTTTCTACATAAAAAATGGAAAGGAGCGATGTTATTTGTAGTGTTGTTAAATGTAGTTGGACTTTTAGATTTATTGATTGCTACCTTGTATGATGTGCCCCAGTTTGTTTCTCAAGTCGATACTTTAGATGCCAGATTATTTGCAGTTTTGACTACTTTTATTCCGTTAATTTTTGTCTCCCACACGTTTATGGTACAATTGCTTTACAAGTACTTTAGAGGGAATCGCTAAAAACTGACAATTTGATTGTTTTATTAAATAAAATATAATTAATTTCTACATTCTAAAGTTTAAACGGGGAGATAAAATTCCTATGACCCCCCAATTTTTTTCTTTACTTAGTTCTCAGAGAAGCACTCTTTGAAAAATTTATACACAAAAATGAATATTCGTCACCTACTCGGCTTCCATTTAGTTTTTTGCTTACTTTTTTTTACTAGTTGTGAAAAAGAAGAAACGCCAACTATTACCCCAAATCCATCGACCGAAACGCCGCCTACTGCGACCGAGACTCCTTTTTTGCAAGAAGAAGGTGATTTTAGGATAGGCTACTATAATGTAGAGAATTTTTTTGATACAATTGATGACCCCAATAATGAGAAAGACGATGAATTCTTACCGAATGCTGCCAAGGAATGGACGATGGAGCGGTATCAAGCAAAGATTACCAATATCGGTTTGGTAATGCAAGGAATTGAATTTCCCGTTTTGATGGCGTTTTCTGAAGTAGAAAATAAAACAGTTTTAGAAGATTTAGTGGATTCCGAACTTTTAAAAAATGAAGATTATGGTATTGTGCATTTCAATTCACCAGATTTTAGAGGAATTGATAATGCACTAATTTTTAAAAAGGCCGCTTTTAGTGTTTTATCCTCAGAAGCAATTGAGGTGTCTTTACCCCAAAGTGTCTCCCAATTTAGTACGACTAGAGATATACTTTTGGTTAAAGGGACTTATGAGGGAGAAATTCTATATATATATGTGAATCATTGGCCGTCACGGAGCGGAGGGGTAGCAGAGACCACGCTGAAAAGAGAATATGCTGCTTCCATATTAAGACAAGAAATCGATGACCTTTTGGAAAATGAGCCTTTTGCAAATATCATTGCTATTGGAGATTTTAATGATGAGCCTACGAATGTAAGTATGACTCAAGTTTTAGAGGCGAACACTTCAAGTCCTACATCTGCGGACAATCAATTATACAATTATTCAACAGTAATAACGGACCCCAATGTCGGAAGTTATTTCTTTGATGGCTGGCAAATGATTGACCAAGCCGTGGTATCTGGACAACTATTAGATGATACAGGCAAAATGAAGGTCGTCGGTTATAATGTGTATAATGACCCAATGGTTTTATTTGACCATCCAACAGATGGACCGAGACCAGATAGAACTTATGGTGGAGACCAATATTTTGGTGGGTTTAGTGACCACTTAGCGATTTATTTGGAAGTAAAGAATTTGTAGAAAATCAAAAGGGTGACACTTTCTATCACCAACTTAAATTGCAATATATTACAACAAAAAGCCTTCCCGAATCACTCCGAGAAGGCCTTTATTTTTTATAGATTCAGCAATGAATGATAAAACTGATTTACAACTCACCACTAAAAACTAATTTTACATCATTCCGCCCATACCGCCTGGCATTCCACCGTGTGCATGTCCGTGTCCACCAGCATCTGCTTCTGGCTTATCATTTACGACACATTCAGTAGTCAAAATCATAGCGGCAATAGAAGCAGCGTTTTCTAAAGCAATTCTAGTTACTTTAGTTGGGTCGATTACACCAGTCTTTTTCAAGTTTTCAAACTTGTCAGTTCTAGCGTTATAGCCCATGTCACCTTTGCTTCTTGCTACTCTTTGAAGAATAACAGAACCTTCAACACCTGCGTTTTCAGCAATTGTTCTTAAAGGAGCTTCTAAAGATTTTTTAACGATAGCGATACCGATATTTTCATCTTCGTTTACACCTTTAACGTTTCTTAAGCTGCTAATAGAACGAACTAAAGCAACACCACCACCAGCAACGATTCCTTCTTCTACTGCTGCACGAGTCGCGTGTAAAGCATCATCTACTCTGTCTTTCTTTTCTTTCATCTCTACTTCTGTAGCTGCACCTACGTATAATACAGCAACACCACCAGCTAACTTAGCCAATCTTTCTTGTAACTTCTCCTTATCGTAATCAGAAGTTGTCGTCTCGATTTGAGACTTGATTTGGCTAATTCTAGCATCAATCTGAGCTTGGTCACCTGCACCGTTTACAATAGTTGTATTGTCCTTATCAACAGTGATTTTTTCACAAGTTCCTAAGTGCTCTAATTCAACGCTATCTAACTTATAGCCTTTTTCTTCAGAGATAACCGTACCACCAGTTAAGATAGCAATATCTTCCAACATCGCTTTTCTTCTGTCACCGAATCCTGGAGCTTTAACCGCTACAATCTTCAATTGCGCACGTAATCTGTTTACTACTAAAACACCCAATGCTTGAGACTCAATGTCTTCAGCGATGATTAATAAAGAACGTCCAGCACCTACTACTTTTTCCAAAATAGGAACGATGTCCTGCATGTTGGAAATCTTCTTATCGTGGATTAAGATAGCTGGGTTTTCGTATTCTGCTACCATGTTCTCTGCGTTCGTCACAAAGTATGGAGATAAATACCCTCTATCGAATTGCATACCGATAACTTCATCAACGTAAGTATCTGTACCTTTTGCTTCTTCTACCGTGATAACACCGTCCTTAGTTACTCTCTTCATTGCATCTGCAATCAAAGTACCAATTTCTTCGTCGTTATTCGCAGAAATAGCTGCTACTTGCTGTACCTTTTTGAAGTCTTTTCCAACTTCTTCAGATTGACCTGCTAAATGTTTTACAACAACTTTAACTGCTTTTTCAATACCTCTTTTCAAATCCATTGGATTGGCTCCAGCTGCAACATTTTTCAAACCAGCAGTTACCATTGCTTGTGCTAAAACAGTAGCCGTAGTTGTTCCATCACCTGCCACATCTGCAGTTTTAGAAGCTACTTCTTTTACCATTTGCGCACCCATATTTTCTACAGGGTCTTCTAATTCAATTTCTTTAGCTACTGTCACACCATCCTTAGTTACAGCAGGTGCGCCGAAGCTTTTTTGAATAACCACGTTTCTTCCTTTTGGCCCTAGCGTTACCTTTACAGCATTTGCTAAAGCATCAACACCAGCTTTTAATTTTTCTCTGGCATCTCTATCGAAGCTAATTTGTTTAGCCATGTTATTTTACTTTTTTTGTTTAAAAATACGGTTTACGGTCAACGGTATACGGTTGACGGCCAACCAAATAGAAATTGGGAGAGTTGGGTTTTTAAGGAAACCTAAACTCAGGAACCTCGGTAAACTGGTGAAAATGTAACAGCGTACTTTAATACCGTACACCGTGTCGTACACCGGATACCGTCTTTAAAGAATAACTAAAATGTCATCTTCTCTCATGATGAGGTAATCCTCACCTTCGTAATTCAATTCTTGTCCAGCATATTTGCCATAAAGAACGATATCTCCTTTAGAAACAGTCATTTTGTTTCCGTCTTTACCAGGTCCGACTGCTACGATTTCGCCTCTTTGCGGCTTTTCTTTTGCAGTATCAGGAATGATGATGCCACCCTTAGTTTTTGTATCAGCGGGTGCTGGTTTTACAACTACGCGATCATTAATAGGCTTCATTGTAGTTTAAACTTTAAGTAAGGTTAAAAAAAATTATTTAGGATTTTAAAAGAGGATTTATTGTAAATTGCCTCTTTTGAAAATGTTAAGTCTTTCATTCTGTCATCAACTTCTGTACCATGCCACTAAATCCGCCATTTTTGCCGAAATTGTTAAATTTTGATGAAAATGTGTCAGTAATGGACGGAAATTATGTCAGAATCTCTCAAAACTGCTTTGAGAGGTCGCAAAAATAGCTGAAAGGGGATAATTATTTGTTAAAGAAGTGTTAAGAAAAGTTTATTGTGGAAAGAATAACCCTTTAGAAGGTCTTTTTTAAGGCTTTGAGTGTAAATTTAGAGTGTCCTAGCATAAAAAATAGATGACCGAGTTGATTTTTGATGGCTTTGGACGGTTTTATCAGTATATTGAGCGATAAAAATAGACTAATCTTTTAATAGATACCTATTTTACCATCAAAAAAAATATGTTTAAAGGAATATCCAATGGTATCACCGCTTACGGAAAAGCACTTCGACTCATTTCAAAATTAGGATTGTGGGGATATGTGCTTATCCCTGCCTTATTGAGTTTATTTTTAGCAGCTATTATCGGAACTGCTGCGTGGAATTTATCGGATGATATGGGGCAACAACTGATTGCTTGGTATCCATGGGAATTGGGTGCATCCATAGTCGAACGTATTGGGACGGTCTTTAGTGGGGTCTTGATGATTGCTTTGGGCTTAATGCTCTATAAGCACTTAATCATTTTATTGAGTGCACCTTTTATGAGTCCATTATCTGAAAAGGTGGAAAATCATTTATTAGGTAAAACGACGACTATTCAATTTTCGATGACCCAAATGGTAAAAGATTTATTGCGAGGATTGCGGATTGCCTTTAGAAATATTATTCGAGAAACCTTCTATATTCTTTTATTATTAATTGCTGGATTGATTCCAATTTTTAGCCCTTTTGCTCCATTTTTAATCTTTGGGGTACAATCTTTTTATGCTGGTTTTGGGAATATAGACTATACTTTAGAACGACATGCTAATGTCCGAAATAGTATTCGTTTTGTTAAAGGGAATAAAAGTTTAGCATTTGGAAATGGTCTAGTTTTTATGGGCTTATTAGCGATTGGAATCGGCTTTTTGATTGCTCCACCACTAGCAGCGGTTGCGGCAACGATTGAAACGACCAAACGATTGGAATTAAAGCCTTCTTTGTCTGAGGGATATGTCTAGCCTAATTTTGCATTGAATTAGGTTTTTATACCAATTTTAAAACCAATAAATTGTCGATATTTCTAGTCTGGAGACCATATTCGTCAGGCTAAAGAAAGAGATACTCTTGAATCCTTTCTTCTTTTAACAACATATTATTCATTTAATTCCATTCAATACAACTTCTTTTATCACTGCAAAGTATCAAATTAATTAAGGGGAATGTTAAGTTTTAGGAAATTTTTAATTTGCTAACGTAAATGTTTTTTATTATGATACTTATTTTTTTTATGATTGAATATTGTATAACAAAAATTGTTGTGAGTTTTGTTTCGCTCGCTTCGCGAGCTCGACTAGGGGATTTTAAGGGTGGGAATTTTTTGATTTTTCCATGGGAAAATCCAAAAATTCCCACCCTTAAAATCCCTCTGCCGAGTAGCCGAAGGCTACGAGGCATATTAAATCAATTTCCAAGTCATTTATTTTTGTAAATTTAGGCTAAAATTGACTAATTTTATGAGCAAAGAAGTATACGTAATTGCACAAATAGCAGTAAAAGATTATAAAAAAAATTTGAACAATATGCGCTGAAATTTAATGAGATACTGCCCAAATTTCAAGGCGAGGTCTTATCAGGAACAACCAAAGCCGAGGTGATAGAAGGGGAACGTTTTGGCAATTGGACCGTTCTAATAAAGTTCCTTTCAGAGGAATTAGCGCATGCTTGTATCAATTCTGAAGAATATGCTCCTTTGGCAGCAATACGGATTAATGAATTATCGACAGGAGGAAATGTTTTCATCATTCCTGCGAAATAAGGAAAGAGACAAAACCTAACTAAATTTATAAACTTAATCACAAAAAAAACAAATAAAATGGCTGTACAAAACCCACCTGGCATTGAAAAAATGATTGCTTATCCTAAATTTGATAGTCTGGAGCAAAAGAGACATCACTTGAAAAAGGTTTTAGCAGGAGCTTATCGAATCTGTGGAAAATTTGGTTTTTCTGAAGGGGTGGCAGGACATATTACCTGTAGAGACCCAGAACATACAGATTGTTTTTGGGTGAACCCATTCGGCGTTTCCTTTAAAAGACTGAAAATGTCTGACCTTATTTTGGTCAACGAAGAAGGAAAAGTAGTTGCTGGTAAACATACCCTCTTAAATAATGCGGCATTCGCTATTCATGCGGCTATCCATAAAGCTAGACCAGACGTGATTGCAGCGGCACATACGCATTCTGTATACGGTAAGACTTGGTCTGCTTTTGGCAAATTATTAGACCCTTTGACGCAAGATTCTTGTATTTTTTATGAAGACCATGGCTTATATGATGATTACACTGGAGTCGTAGGAGATTTGAGCGAAGGAGACCAGATTGGTTTAGCTTTGGGAGATAAAAAAGCCGTTATTCTTAAAAACCATGGCTTGCTAACGGTTGGACATAGTATTGAAGAATGCATTTTCTGGTTTGTAACGATGGAGCGTACTTGTCAATCCCAATTACTGGCGAACGCTTGTAAAGATGAACCTATAAAAATTAGCCATGAGGTTGCTTTGAAAACTAGAAATTATGAAGTTGGTTTTCCTTTAGCTGGACATTTTAGTTTTTCTCCAATGTGGCAAGATATCGTGCATGAACAACCCGATTTCATGGATATTGAAGTACCTGAACCAGCTTTGGTAATATAAATTATAATTATTCAGCAGTATCATTTTTTAATAAGAAATGATAAGTGCATCCTAAAACCCATTTTGCTTTTAAGTGAAATGGGTTTTTCATTTTTGAACCTCAAACCCTGCGTTAAAAAAACCTGCCTCTGCCGGCAGGCAGGCTCGCCATAGCTACGGCTATGTCTGCGTTTTTTGCCTTGGTCAGTCTCAAAATTCACTCAAACTTACACTCGTCATTTCAACGTTGACTAACCAATAGTTACTATTTCTAAAAAGATGCAATGAATCAATCTACCCTTTAAATGGCCAAGCAATTGGAAATTTAAGACCGCACTACCTAGAGCTAATGAATGGCTCAGAAGATTCTACTCCGGGAAATACACCTAAAAAAAAATGGGAACAAACCGAAGTTTGCCCCCAAATGTCTTTTATCTACCCCCCGATGATAAAAGACACTTCAAAGATAAGGACAAAGTTGTGTTGATTCTTGTTTTGGTAAAGAAATATGTGACACTCAGGTATTTTTAGGAAAGAGTATTTAAATGTTATATTTTTAAAATTCCATTGTCTTATTTACTGAGAACATTACTAATAGACTTGATAAATAGTTATAATTTTAGCCTTTGAAAAATAATAAGAAATGTTTTTTACCTTAGGGTGACATTACAGCCACAAGGAATTTTTTAAAAATTGACTTGAGTAATTTTTTCATTTGTGATAAAAAATATTTATAATGGATTGATTTTCTGTGAATTTTCTTTTTATATTCGATATATGTGCTACGAAAAATATCACCCAATCTTTTTTATTTTTTTGATGCTTTTTTGTTTGATTGGCTGTAATCATAAAATTGTTCAAGGTTTTTTTTATGGTGAAAAAGAAAGTGCTTCCTTTTCTTAATTCAGATTCTATCCAAATATTACCTTGGTGTCTAAAAATAATTTTTTGACAAAGAGAGAGGCCGATACCTGTTCCTTCATAATCTCTTTTGTTATGTAATCTTTTGAATATTCCAAAAATTTTATCCGTATATTTTGGGTTTATTCCAATCCCATTATCCTTGACAGAAAACTTCCAAAAAACCTCTTCACTATTTTCCTCTATGCAATTATCAGCCATCTAGATGCTCAAATTGATAAGCCTAAATACGTAGATTTTAATAGCTTTTTGGCACAGGCAAAAGGGACTCAAAAAGAAGGAAATTATAAAGAAATATATGGAGCTTATATTAACTTGCAGCGGATGATTCGTAAAGATGGATTTAAGTTAATTGTTTATCCTAAAATCAAAAAATTGCTATTATTTGATTTGCAAAATGATCCTGATGAGATAGAAAATTTAGCGGAGGGTCCAAAGCAAAAAGAAAAAGTACGAAGTCTTTTTAAAGATTTAATTCAGTTGCAGAAAGAAATGGAGGATGAGTTGAATTTGGAAGAAATATATGAGAGGTTAATTTAAATTCGTTTTCCTCATACTCCAATATATTCCCCAATATTTTCAGTTGTTACTTTCATAGGTTCATTAATAGCTTTATTCATACCAAACCCATTAAGCAGCTGAAAAACAGAGTTTCCCCTTAATAATTTTAGATATTAGAGAGGAACATGCAGCTAATATTTATGAAAAGAAATTGATTTTGGTTTGCCCTGACCAATATGTTGCTTGGCGAGGTAATATTATGCATGAGGATGCTTTGCGTATAATTGATAAAGTTAAAGGGGCATAAATTAGCGTAGACTTTTATATAATCTCAATACTTCTAGCATAATGCAAAAATTCCTATTTTTCAAATTAAACCAATAAAGTTTTTAGAAATTTGCTAGATATTAATTCAGACTAGCTTCCTTTTTTTGCAGCAATTTGATTAACTCTATTCTACCTCCGCCATCAATCGCTTGAATATTTTCGTCTTTCAATAGCTGAGCAGCGGCTTGGCTTTTGCTTCCATTACTACAATAGGTGATAATAGGCGCATTCCATGATTTGATTAAATCAATTTGGTCGGCTAATTCTTCTAAAGCAATATGTTTCGCTCCTGCTATTTTGGTTCGCGCAAACTCTTGAAGTGTTCGAACATCTAATAAGATAGCATTTTGAGTTAAGAATATATCAAAGGCATTAACTTGCTTACTAGAACTGATTTTGATATTGTTAAATATCATTCTTGATGGGCTATTTAAATTCATTTTTTTGATTTATTTTAATATAAAGTTCTAATTAAATTCTGAGAAGAATTTGAAGTTTGTTTATTTGCACTTTGTTAAAATATTTTTATTTAAAAGAGGTATAGGTATATACCTCCAAATAATGAGGTACTAAGATTGATTCTAGAAATTTTATTTGGATTTTTAGAAGTTTGTTAGCAGTATGTATTGAAGTTGAAAGCAGTATTTTTTTTGAAATTATTTTATTTTTTACTTTTATACCGACGCCTCCATACCCTAAAACAGTAAACCTACTTGGAAAATCTATTAATTCCAAGTACTTATCGAACTAAGTCGATTTTAACGTTAGCGTCTTCTAATATTGTAGTAAAAGAAATTAAATATCAAGCATTAAGAAGAACCATTAGTTCTCAATAGTTTGCCTTAAAGTACCGACGAATTCATTCGACGGGTACAGATAAATTTATGTAGTGATTTTAATAGCAAAATTTTAGTCATTTCAGTAAAAATGCCTTGAATTTGCAGGATGTTCTGGGGTTGTGTAAAAAGTCGATTTTATCAACAAATTATTATTTTAATAAAATGTTTATCGTTTATTTTGATGGTTTTAAATATGTCAAATCTTCGGAGATTTGACATATTTTGACTTTCTACACAACCCCTCGGAGGGTGGAAAATGCTAAACTTATCAAAATTCCACCCCTCAATCCTCGCCAGCGGGAAAGATTGCCCGTGCAAATCAAAAACATAGTATTAATTTGAATCTAAAAACTCATTTTAAAGCATATAAATATAGCTTTATTTCAAATTCTACTACTAACTTTTATCTACTGATATTTATCTGTACAGGTTTGTCGAGACGGAATTCTATATAGCACTCTGCAATCAAAAGTAAATGCTACTAATTTTTATAGCTGTTCCCCAGTTTGTTCGCCTTCCAGAGCTGGTTTATTGACAGGGCGATATCCCAAAAGAGCCTATACAAGTGACCATGTCTATTTCCCTTCCGACCATCCGATAGCTGGAATTAGAAAATTACAGGGGTTTAAAAATGAGAAAAGAAAAGGAGCGTTCGTGACATGTTTTGCTATTTTCTGGAGGAATATTTAGCTATGATACACAAGAATTGTTACATGACCAAAGATGCTTATATAAAAAGGGATTATAATTATAAAGGGAGAAGATGAAGAGGTTAACTATAATGGATTTTATTCGGTTCATGGTTCACGGCCTACGGTGTACGGTCGGCTTTAAGGTAACTTTTCGAATAAAGTCCAATGTATATTAAATTTTGTTACATGGTTTTGACTTTTATCAAAGTCAGTATCTTTACCGCTTGAAAAATAAAACTTAATTACTCGATAATGGAAAATAAAAAAGGAATTTCCAATTTAGCCCAATTGATAGCCAACATGGAACCTGTGTTAAATGAGGGGGAATATATTTTTGCTTCGGTGCGAGATGTTTCTACTATACCCAGAACTATGACCATTTGTGAAATGAAAGAAAAAGAAGGGATGACGGTGGTTCTTGCTAAAAAGGATGCGGAATCTTTAGGTATTGCCTTTGATTTTGTCGCTGCGTGGATTACTTTAAATATTCATTCTGCTTTGGAGGCGGTTGGATTAACAGCTGCTTTTGCTACTGCATTGGGAGAAAATAATATTAGCTGTAACGTCATTGCTGGTTTTTATCATGACCATATTTTTGTGGATGTAAAAGATAAAGAAAAAGCAATGGAGGTACTTTGGGGAATGACTAAAGTTTAAATAGTTTCTTGTCTGTCTTCTGATTTCTATGGTATTAGGAATGTTCAAAAAAATATTTTAAAATAATTGATTATCAATGCTTTGCGAATTTGAACTTGATACTTGAACTTGACACTTAAAAAAGTACTTTTGTCCAACTTCTAAGAACCTTTATCTATTCTTTAACCTTCCATTTGCCTGCATCTTTGTGCTATCATTTAATTAATCATTTAAACAAATAAATCATGGCAACGGAAATTAAAATAAAGAATATCCCAACTGGTTACCAATCTTTCATCAGTAATGGAAGACATGCAATTGTTGGAGATGAACCTATAAAATCAAAAGGAACCGATTTGGGTATGTCGCCTACAGAATTAGTTTTGGCTGGAATCTCCATGTGCAAAGTTGCAACAATTAGAAATGTAGCGAGGAGAAAAGGGATAGAAATTGGTAATGTAGATGCTGAACTAAAGCAAGTGGTAAGAAGAAGTGCAGATGGAACATTTACCACAACAATTGATTCTGCTATAAAAATTGAGGGGGAGATTTCTGAAGAAACACGGGAGATGTTGATTGAAGAAGCTGATAATTGTTATGTTACTCGACTTGTTAGAGGGGATTGGAAAATAAATCCATCCGAAGATTTAGCAGTATAAAAACTCGTAGCAATCTGTAAAAACGTTTACGAAACCTTTGTGGTTTCGTAAACGTTTTTTTATTTCAAGGAGCAGGGAAAAATAAGCTGCCCAATAATATTTTAGCTTAAGGGAATAGGAAAAATATAACCTACCAGTTCTGCGACTTTATTTTGCCCTTCTACTGCGCCTGCCTTTGCCGGCTTGTAGCTCCTTATCGCAATGCGATTTTTCAAAATGCGGAACAAATAGCTCAAACCGAACAAGTACCTATAGAATTCGTCGGTACATTGAAAACTTACCAAGAAAGACACCAGAAATTGGTATCTTGGCAACCCAAAATAAATAGATAAAATTTTATAAAAATAAAGATAAGTCAAATGACCTACGCAGCGGATACTTTAAATATTGAGATAAAAGAGAACTATGCCATTGTTCAATTAAACAATGGAAAAGTAAATGCCATTAACACTCCTTTATTGACAGACTTACAAAAAACTTTTGAAGCTTTGGATAAGGATGTTAATATTAGAGGAGCTATTTTAGCAGGAAGACCTCATGTCTTTAGTGCGGGTTTAGATGTTATGAGCTTAGCCACTATGAACGAAACCCAATTGCAAGATTTTTGGGAAAGGTATATGTACGTGATGCAAGCGCTCGTAGGTTTTTCCAAGCCTTTAGTATGTGCCATTACTGGATATGCCCCAGCAGGAGCAACTATTTTAGCTTTATGTACAGATTATCGAATAATGGGAAAAGGCGCCAAACACGTAATGGGTATGCATGAGTTTAAAATGCATATGCAAATCCCTGAAATGCTTTGCGATGTATATGCTTATCACTTAGGAGAACTAAAATCGTGGAAAGCGGTCCAGCAAGCAAAATTATATAATAGTGATGAAGCTTTAGCAGAAGGCTTGGTTGATGAATCTGTGGAGGTAGAGGAAGTAATGGACCGAGCAGAGCAATATTTAAAAAAGCTAATGATTGTCTTCCCTAAAGTGTATGCTACTTCTAAAAAATACTTTAGAAGAGAACTGAATAAAATTGTATTTGACCGAGATGTACCTAACTTAGCTAAAGAGACGGTGGAGTTTAATAAAGACCCTGCATTACAAGCTAAGGTTGTTGAATTTATGATGAGTTTAGCTAGTAAAAATAAGAAGAAAGCTTAGTTTTTTAACGATGAATTATGAATGATGAACGATGCCTGTCTACCGACAGGTAGAAATTCGTTGATTTGTCAACATTGAATTTTATCAGAGTTTTATCGTTTTCAAAGGAATGTTTAGAAATGTGTGTCAAAATTAAAAGGTCATTTTTAAGTAATTGGTTTCAATGCTTGGTAATTTTGGATTTGAGCTTGACACTTGAGTTTGTACTTCTTAGTTTTCAAATGAAAAGCCCTTCCAAAAATTAATTTTGAAAGGGCTTTTTTATTTTATAGTCAATTAATCATAAATGGCTAACCAGTACAAAGTAATTAATTTACCACTAACCACTTTACCACTAACCACTAAATTTTAACTAGTAGCTTTATAAGCTTTCAGCGCCTCATTTAATGCTGGAACAACATCAAATAAATCTCCTACCACTCCATAATCTGCTGCTTTAAAGAAAGGTGCTTCTGGGTCTTTATTGATTACAACAATGACTTTTGAGCTATTAACACCAGCTAAATGCTGGATGGCACCAGAAATACCCGCAGCGATATATAAATTCGGTCTAACTGCTACACCTGTTTGACCAACGTGTTCGTGGTGAGGTCTCCAACCTGTATCAGCTACTGGTCTAGAGCAAGCTGTAGTTGCACCTAAAGTTGCTGCTAAATCTTCAATAATTCCCCAATTTTCAGGACCTTTCATTCCTCTACCCGCAGAAACAACTAATTCAGCTTCTGGTAAAGGAACCGTACCTTCTACTGTCTTTACTTCTTTGATTGTCACTCTCGAGGCAGGAACTGCTACAGAAATAGCTTCTACCGCTACGTCTCCTCCGACTTCTTCTGGTTGAATCGCATTACCCATTAAGGACAATACTTTATTGGCAGAATTAATTTGGTATTCAGCGATGGCCTTTCCAGAAAAAACATTTGTTTTAACTTTAAATGCGCCATCATTCGTTGGAACAGCTTTAGCCGCAGATACAGAACCTGCATCCATTCTTGCTGCTAATCTTCCTAATAGTGCTTTTCCACTTGAAGAGTGGCTAACGACAATAACTGAGGCACCAACGGCTTTAGCAGCATCTGCTATAACCGCAGCATGAACTTGGCTATCAAAGTTATTCAAGGCAGCATCTCCTACACTTACAACTTTGGCTGCACCATATTTCCCTAATTGACCTGCATTCTCAGTATCTCCAAGGGTCAAAGCGACACATTGGGTGCCTAATACTTGTGCGGTCTTGTGTCCATAAGTCACTGCTTCGAAAGCAGATTTCTTAAACTTACCTTTTGGACTTTCTGCATATACTAGTACCATATTGGTTTAATTTTTAGTCATATTTAATAAACTAAAAAATATTTTGCACTTAGTTTGTAAATTGAATGTTTTTTAATAGGTTTTTAACCCATTTAAAAAAATCTATTTAAAAAACGCAAAACCTATTTTTCAGTTAGTTTTTAAAAAACTCACACCTGTAAAATTGAAATTTGCTGATTGAGCTACTTTTAAATTTTACATTTGTAATTTTAAATTTTACATTTTTAAATAACCTTCGCCTCTTCTGATAACAATCTTACTAATTCAGTCATATTCTCAGGGTCGATTAATTTAACTGCTGACTTGGCTGGTGGTAATTCATAACTAGCAACAACTGCTAAATCAGTAGCATCTGTCGCAGCAACAACTTTCAAAGGCTTACGCTTTGCCATCATAATTCCTCTCATGTTAGGAATTCTTTGCTCTGCCAATCCTTTTGAAGCACTAATTACAAATGGTGTGTCCACTTCAGCAACTTCTACACCACCTTCGATTTCTCTAGTGACAGTAGCCGTACTTCCATTGACTTCCATTGCGGTTGCAAAAGAAATGTAAGGTTGTCCTAATAATTCGGCAACCATTCCACCTACTTCAGAACCATTATAATCGATGGTCTCTTTTCCTAAGAAAACCATATCGTATCCTTCTTCTTTAGCATGTGCAGCAATTTGCTTGGCTACGAAAAGAGAACTTTTAGGCTCAGCATCTATACGTACTGCGTTGTCCGCACCAATCGCCAATCCTTTTCTGATTACAGTATCATTTGCTGCTGGACCAACATTAAGAATCGTAACAGAACCACCTGCTTTTTCTTTCAATTCCAATGCTCTAACTAATGCATACCATTCATCATATGGATTCATGATAAATTGTACACCAGCTTCATTAAACTGCGTATTGTCCCCCGAAAATGATATTTTTGCGGTTGTTTCGGGTGTTTTACTAACACAAACTAATAACTTCATATTTGCTATTTGTGGTTATAAGTAATAATGAAAAACAAGAAGTAAAATCTAAATTCGTTTTTCATTTTCATTAAATAGTTGAATTTGCTATAGTTACGTAACTTGAAAAAAATAGTTCATTCAAAATACGTTATTCAAACAGCAAATATAGTTATTTTGTTTTCAAATTAAAACCCTGTCTAGCGAATATTCGCTAAAATGATTTTATTATGACGAGTAAACGATTGCAGCAGTTATTTTCTTTTTTGGAAGAAAGCCCCGATGACGCTTTTATTTTATTTGCGATTGCTAAAGAATACGAGAAATTGGAAGTACATGAAACTGCTTTTGAATATTATCATAAACTAGTGACTATAGACCCTGATTATGTAGGGACTTATTACCATTTAGGCAAATTGTATGAAGAAGTAGCGCAGGGAGAAAAGGCTTTGAAAATTTACCAAAAAGGCATCGAAACAGCCAAAAAAATGAAAGACCAACATGCTTTGTCCGAATTAATGGGGGCAAAGATGAATTTAGAAATGGAATTATAATTGGTGTAGGGCAGAGGGCCTAGGGCGGAGGGTTAAGCAAACCCAAGCCCTAAGCCCTAGGTCTTTGCCTTAAGCAAATTTAATGAGTGTAACTAGAACAGAAATTGTAGCTTATTTGAAAGGATTGCAAGACGATATTTGTCAGCAATTGGAAAATGCGGATGGTGTTGGAAAATTTCAAGAAGATAAATGGTCTCGACCTGGTGGAGGAGGAGGTCGTTCGAGAGTTATTCAAGGGGCCTTGATAGAAAAGGGGGGGGTGAATTTTTCGGCAGTAGAAGGGAATTTACCTGAGAAAATTAGTCAAGCTTTGAACTTACCTGCTTCTCAATTTTTTGCCACAGGAGTTTCTATTGTTTTGCATCCTGTTAGCCCGATGGTACCGATTATTCATATGAATGTTCGGTATTTTGAAACAGAGAATAAAGAAAAACCAGAAGAAACGACTTGGTGGTTTGGTGGAGGTATTGACTTGACACCGCATTATGTAGTTGAAGCCGATAGCCAATTTTTCCATGAATTTTTAAAAGCAGCATGTGATAAACATTCAAAAGCTTATTATCCAAAATTTAAGCAATGGGCAGATGATTATTTCTATATCAAACATCGAAAAGAAACTAGAGGAATTGGCGGTATTTTTTATGATCGTTTGAGTAAACAAGATGGATTCACGAAAGCCCAACGATTTGATTTTATGCAATCTGTTGGTAATGCCTTTTGCCCTATTTATTTAAACCTTGTTGAAAAAAATAGAGGGTTGCCCTATGGTGAGGCAGAGAAAAATTGGCAATTTATTCGTCGAGGACGATATGTAGAATTTAATCTAGTTTGGGATAGAGGAACTAAGTTTGGTTTGGATACAGACGGACGAACAGAGTCTATTTTAATGAGTATGCCACCTGTTGCTAATTGGGTCTATAATCATCAAGTAGAGGAGGGTAGTAGAGAAGCCGAAACGCTATCATTGCTTAGAAAAGGCGTAGATTGGGTAAGTTACTAAAAAGTAGATTAATTTTTCTTGAACCCTGCCTATACTAGCAGGGTTCAAAAATAATTTTATGAGAAAACCCTATTTAATATTCAAACTCCATTTGCTCATATGGAAAACCAAATAAGCATTTTTCTTTAATCAACTTGGCGACTTTTGCTGGTACTAGTTTTTCCCATCCTTTCTCGTCTTCTTTAATCATTTTCAGTACCTGTTGTGAGAAAATATGGAGGACTTCTTCCTTGAAACCTTTAATATCTCTAATTTGATTACTTTCAATTAGGTGCTTGTAAATGAATTTTACATCTTCTGGTACTGGTAAATTCTGACAATTAATGGTTTCTCCGCTACCTTCTTGTAAAGCAGGATATACATAAAATGCTACGTTTCTAGTAAACAAAGAGCCAAAAGCAGATAGCAAAGCTCCTTCTTGGTTTTGATAATAGGTATTATTAATCATTTCTAGTAACTCTCGAACACCAGTAACTAAGCCTAATTTTTTAACTTTATAGTCTTTAAAATAATCAATTAATTTCTGTTGTTTGGAACAATCGGAAATGACTACAGTTTGTCCTAATTCGCAAAGCAAATCAGCACGGTCTAAGAAGTCTTTTTCATCTAAGTCTCCATCTGACAATAAATTATCCATCGTTATTTCTGTCAACAAAAAGCACTTATTGGATTCTTCTGCATCCTCTCGAAATTGTTTGTAGGCAGTTTTAATCATATCCATATTGACCAAGGTAGCAGGTCTGAAACTACCTCTGACAACCATTAAATTCTTTTTGTATAAGAATTCTGAAGCATGAACATTTTGACCTTCTTCATTAAACATGGCCACTTCGGATAGTTTATGCTTTACGAGCATTAAACTTAATCTTCGATTATCTACATCCTCAAAATCAGGCCCTGTTAGCCGAACCATATCAATTTTTATTCTACCTCTTAAACTATCAATTAAAGATTCTAAAAGTGTTTCTGGTGCTTCGTGATAATTGTAGCAAGCATAAACCATATTTACGCCTAAAACACCAATGGCTTGTTGCTGAAGTTGGTTATTCTTATCTAACATTTTGACATGAATAACTAAATCATTCGGTGGGGAATCTGGTCGTAATTGAAATCGGATGCCTAACCAACCATTTCCTTTAATCGTTCGACTAAAATTAATGGCGGCTACCGAATCTGCAAAGGAGAAAAAACAAGTATCTGGTCGCTCATTATCTAGCCGGGACTCCATCAATTCGTATTCATGGTCCAGCATTTTGTAGACTCTTGCCTCACAAACATAGCGACCGGTAGATTGTATCCCATAAATTTTATCTGATACTACTTTATCATAAGCAGAAATCGTCTTTGCTATGGTACCTGCTGCTGCTCCTACTTGAAAAAAGTGTCGAGCTACCTCTTGCCCTGCGCCAATTTCTGCAAAAGAGCCATAGATTTTATCGTTTAGATTAATTTCTAAGGCTTTTTGTTCAGTTTCTAATAATTGTCTTTTCATAATATCATTAATGATGATAACCGCAAAATAATAACTTCCTCAATTTTGACGGGATTATTATTATAAAGTTACTAAGTAATTTTTTATGTTTTTGAAACCATATAAAATATAGAACAGAGAGTAGAGAGCAGAGCAGTAGTTCCCAATTTGGAAAACTGCCAATCCCGAATGAGATTGAATGTCAATAACCATACGGTAGCGTCTGCTCGGAGTTATTCATGTTTAATCACTTCTTGATTTTCTAAAATGAGAATTGCTGAAAATATATAGCTTTTAAAACCCAAAATATTCCAGTATACTTAAAATCAAGTCTCTTATCTCTGCTCCCGATGACTACTCTCGGTTCTCAAAAAGTTTGGATTATCATTAGCTAAACTTGGGGTGTAAATTTAATAGTATTATTTTTAGCCCGCAATTGAAATTTTAGCTACTATTTAAAAAATTATATGGCAGAATTAAAATTAACGAAACACTTACTTAAGAAAATAGAGGAATTATTTGAAGAAATTGGCTACACTATTCGCTATGCAAAGGGGTCTTTTAATTCTGGTTATTGTATGGTAGAAAACCAAAAAGTAGCGGTAATCAATAAATTTTTTGATACGGAAGGTCGAGCTGGGGTCTTAATTGAAATTCTTTCCCAAGTGGAAATAGATGTAGAAGCCTTATCAGAAAAATC
The DNA here is from genome assembly GCA_938010785.1 of uncultured Saprospiraceae bacterium. Classification (GTDB taxonomy): domain Bacteria; phylum Bacteroidota; class Bacteroidia; order Chitinophagales; family Saprospiraceae; genus JAFMDF01. Next base: position 16,808 of record CALLVC010000202.1, on the reverse strand, counting down.
ATTAAAAACATATAAGCAAGTTTCTAAAAAAGGAGATAAAAAAGATAAAGAAGCGGAAGCTGCCGAAACGGAAGCAGTTGATAAAGATGAAAAGGAAACCTAAAATTATGAAAGTAACTTTCCTTGGAACTGGGACTTCTCAAGGCGTTCCTGTAATTGGATGCGATTGTGAAGTTTGTACTTCTACTGACCCAAAAGATAATCGATTGCGCACTTCAGCCATGGTAGAATGGAATGGAAAAACTATTATTATTGATGCGGGGCCTGATTTTAGACAACAATTGTTAAGAGCTCATGTTTCGGATGTCTCGGCCATCTTAATGACCCATGAACATAATGACCATATTATAGGATTGGATGATGTTCGGCCATTGAACTTTAAACACAGAAAGCATATGCCTGTATATGCTGAACCGAGAGTACAGGAAGAACTAAAAACAAGATTTGCCTATATTTTTGATGAAATTCCCTATCCCGGTGCTCCAAGAATAATTTTAAAAAATATTGATAACCAATCAGATATCGTGATTGATGAAATTTTGATAAAACCCATTCGGGCAATGCATGGGACCTTACCCGTTTTTGGTTTTCGATTTGGAGATTTTACCTATTTGACGGACATAAAAAGTATTGCCCCAGAGGATTTAGCCAAAGTAAACGGTACTAAATTTCTTGCCATCGATGCTTTACATCATTCTGAGCATCATTCACACTTAAATTTAGAACAAGCCTTAGCTCTGATTGAAATTATTCAACCAGAACAAGCCTACCTCATTCATATAAGCCATAGAATGGGCTTAGCAGAAAAAGTGAATGGCACTTTACCAAAAGGAGTGAAACTCGCTTTTGATGGCTTGTCGTTTTTCCTATAGTGGGTAGTCAATTTTATCTTGACTAATTTATCTTGACTAATCACTAAACTATTATTTTTATTCATTCTCTCCTCTTCTAGAATTATTTGGAATTATTTTTGAAGTACACATTATAATTTCGTGTTCCCCCACCACTTATTATCTCTCTTTCAATTTGATTCCATGGAAAAAATTAATTTACTTGTATTTATTGATGATGATTATGCTACTAACTTTTACCATAAAGTAATTGTTAGGGATTCTGGATTGGTGGACAACTATCTATTTTTCTCGACAGCTAGAGAAGCTTTGGATTATTTTAATGAACAAAAAGAAATTGGTAATTGGGAAAAGCCTGATGCCATTTTTTTAGATATCAATATGCCGGAAATTAATGGCTGGGAGTTTTTAGAGTTGTATCAGGAAACAGATATGGATAAAGCACCAATTTATATCATGTTGACTACTTCTTTAAATCCTGATGATTTGGAAAAAGCGGAACTAAATCCATTGGTACGAGGTTTGAAGAATAAGCCTTTAACGGAAGCACATTTAATGGAAATTCAAGCAGATTTGAATGTAATTGCTTAGTTTTAGGTTTTTATTTATAAATCCTATTCAAGTTTCCATGTTAAAAAAAGTAAGAATTGATAAATGGTTGTGGAGCGTTCGTATTTTTAAATCTCGTTCCATGGCAACCGATGCCTGTAAGTCAGGTAAAATAAAAATCGGCGAATTAAATGTCAAACCTTCCTATTTGCTCAAGCGAGAAGAAATAGTTTCTGTTAAAAAAAATGGGTTTAACCTTACCTATAAAGTGATAGACTTATTGGATAAAAGAGTGTCTGCTGTTTTGGCTCAACCATGCTACGAAGATTTGACACCAGCGGAAGAACTAAATAAATATAAAGATTGGTTTGTTGGAAAAGGTAGATCAGAAGTAAGAGAGAAGGGGACAGGAAGACCTACCAAAAGGGATAGAAGAGATATTGATAAGTTTAAAGATTATGAATAGATTATAGTCCATTTTAATATTAAAAAAGCACAATATTCGTCTTGAGACAGATATTGTGCTTTTTTATTTTACCTCTTCCTTGAAAAAGCAAATAAATTAACATCTATTTTCATTTTTGACTACTAGCTAACAATAGGACTGTTAAAGTTCTATTTTCTGACAGCTTTTTCCTCCTTTGAACGTTATAGTTCTATAGTAGGGTTATTCCTATTTTTCAAATAAAATATAATTATTATTTATATAAGAATTTTTTAGTTGGTTTTGTTTGTTATTGTTGTAAAGGGCATCGTTTGATGCCCTTTCATTTTTTATAACTCTACAATCGTCAAACCATCTCCACCACGTTCTGGTGGTGCATAGGCAACAGATTGAATATCTTTATATTCTCTCAATTTTTTCCTAACTGCCTTCCTCAATACCCCTGTTCCTTTTCCGTGAATAATTTCTAAATTACTAACACTTGCCACTAAAGCTTGGTCTACAAATTCTTGTAATACTGCCAATGCTTCTTCTTTACTCATCCCTCTTAAGTCAATTTTTGATTCAAATTTTGCGTTAGCAGCTGTAGTATCCAATTGGATACTTTTGTTGCGCCGAATTTCTAAAGGCTCTCCTGCCTGTTGTAAGTCTCGTAGAGGAACCGTCATATGCATAATCCCCATCTGTACAACTGCTTTGTTTTTATTGATGGATTCCACTTGACCTGTTGCTCCCCCCGTTTTTAATTTTACAAAATCACCAACCGTTATTGGTTTAGCAGGACGATTACGCTCAGGCTTATAATAGATTTCCTCTTTTAAATCTTGAACTTCTTCCACAATATCTTTACGCTCTTCTCTAACTTTTTTAGCTATCGCCTTAGCCTTCTTTAATTTTTCAGCTTCTGCTAATTTTTCATTCTCTTTTAACTCTCGAATCAAGTTTTCTAATAATCGATTGTCCTGTGCTGTATTTTGAAGTGCTTGTTCTTTTGCTTCTAATTTCTGTTTCTTCCTTCTGTATTCTAGATTTTTATGAAGCTCATCATAGTTTTTAATCAGTTTTTCTAATTGCTTTGCTCGTTGTTCTGATACTGCTAGTTTTTCCTCTAAAACCTGTTTGTCTCTTTGTAAATTTACCAATAAAGTTTCCACCGCATTTTCTTTCTTTCCTACTTTCTTTCGTGCATACTTTAGCAATTTGGGGTCTAAACCCGTTTTTTCTCCAATTTCAAAGGCATAAGAACTTCCTGGCCGACCGACTCTCAATTCATAGGTTGGAGATAAAGTATCCTTATCGAATATCATCGAACCATTAATAATTCCCTGAGTTTTGAAAGCAAATATTTTTAAATTTGAATAGTGGGTGGTAATTACACCAAAAACTTTTTTCTTATTTAATTCCATTAAAATAGCTTCGGCAATTGCCCCACCTATTTGAGGGTCCGTACCAGAACCAAATTCATCTATTAAAATCAATGATTTTTTAGTGGCATTTTCCATGAACACTTTCATGTTTGCCAACCTAGAACTATAAGTACTTAATTCGTCTTCGATAGATTGTTGGTCACCGATGTCAGCAAAAATGTCTTCGTAAATACCCATTTCACTAATTGGGTCAACGGGGATAAGCATGCCCGATTGCAGCATTAACTGCAATAAACCTACTGATTTTAAAGTAATGGATTTTCCTCCTGCATTAGGCCCACTCAACATCAAAATCCGATTGTCTTGAAATAAAATTAAATCAAACGGAATGGTCTTTTTATTGACGTGCTGATTTTTTAAATAGAGTAGTGGATGATAGCCTGTTTTGATTCCTAAATGTGGTTTACCCATTACCTTAGGCAGATTTCCGTTCATCCTGTAGGAAAGCCTAGCTTTCGCTTGAATGACATCTAGTCGAATCATTAACTGTAAATACGTATGCATTGCTGGGACGTAAGGCCGTAGTGTAGCACTTAATTCCTTAAGGATGCGGTAGATTTCTCTTTTTTCTTCTACTTCTAATTCAAAAATATCATTATTAATGCTGATGATTTCTTCGGGCTCGATAAAAGCTGTTCGTCCTGTGGTGGATTCATCATGAATAATTCCACGAATTTTTCGCTTATGCTCTGAAGGGGCAGATAATACTCTACGTCCATTTCTAAAACTCTCCACGTTATCTGTTAACCAACCATTCGACCGATATTTTGTGATGACAGACCTAAATTGCCTATCCAGCTCTTTGACCTTGCCGCCCATAGTTCGACGAATTTTCATCAGCTTGGGAGAAGCATCAGGTTTTATTTGACCTTCTTCATCGACCACTCGGTCTATTTCTTTTATCAAAGTTGCATCAAATACAATTGGTTGAATTAGTCCGTATAAAGAGGGGTAGACCTGTTGACGCGCATCTGCAAAATATTTAAAAATTAAATTGACCGACCGCAGAATAATATTTATTCGTTGCAATCCTTCAATCGGGAGGACATAATCTTCTATGTCCAACATTTTTAAATCTTGGCTAATATCTTCGTAAGCCTGCATCGGAAAAGGGTCATTTCCCAAGGTGACTTGATATTCCTTTACTTCTTTTAGTTTCTTAATTATTCGTACTCGATTGGTATCAGGTGTTATTTTCTTTACCACTTCTCGGCCCAATTCTCCGAAACATTCTGCTTCAACTAAATCGAGTATTTTATCAAACTCTAATTTCTCAAATAAATCCTTTGGCTCTAATTTCATTATCGCTGCTTAGTATATTTTGACTTTGAATTATTTTCAATATTCAATTATAAATTTTATCAAAAATAAGGCTATTTGCTTACTTTTGAAACTTGAAGGATAAACTCCGATATTATACAATGATTTTTTGGAAAGAAAGTTCCATTTACTACGATTAATTATATAAATATGGATTGGTACGAAGTTTCAAATATTAATCAAATAGATAGCCCTGCTTTATTGGTTTACCCACAACGCATTCAACATAATATTGATGCGATGATTGCCAATGTGGATGGCAATACCAACCGATTGTTTCCGCATGTGAAAACACATAAAATGAAGGAAGTAGTTGAAATGCAACTGAAAGTGGGTATTCAACGATTTAAGTGCGCTACTATCGCAGAGATGGAAATGAGTATTTTAGCTGGGGCAAAATTTGTTTTAATTGCTTATCAAATGACTGGACCAAAGATTGAACGATTGAGGACTTTGTCTGAAAAATACCCAGCAGCAACAATTGCTTCTTTAGTTGACAATTTGGCTTCGGCTGTACAATTAGCGACTAGTTTTGCAGAGAAGGGATTAACAGCTAATATTTATTTAGATATTGATAATGGATTGAATAGAACTGGTTGTCCTTTGGATGAAACTACCTTTTCTCTAATCGCCTCTTTATTTCAAATTTCTAACCTTAATCTTATAGGATTCCATGTTTATGACGGGCAATTTCGTGCTGCTAATTTAGCTGAGCGAAAAAGTGGTAGCGATAAAGCTTTTCGCCCTGTTTATGGATTATTAGACCAAGTGAAAAAAACTTATAATAAAGAAATGGAAGTTATAAGTGGTGGTTCTCCATCATTTACTTCTGCTACCATGCGAAGCAATATATATTGTAGCCCAGGAACGGTGCTTTTATGGGATGCAGGCTATGCTGAGATGGTTCCAGAATTGGATATTCAATGGGCAGCGGTCTTGATGACAAGAATTATTTCAAAGCCAACAGAAGGAATTATAACGGTAGATTTGGGACATAAGGCGGTTGGTTCAGAAAATCCCATGTCCAAAAGGATTCGATTTTTAAATTTAGCTCATTACGAAGCTTATAAACATAGTGAAGAACATTTAATGGTCAAAGTGAAAAATTGGTCAGCATTGAAAGTCGGAGATGTTTTATATGGAATACCTTATCATGTTTGTCCATCAGTAGCCTTGCACGAAGAAGCGCATGTAATTGAGAATAATAAATGGGAAAAAAATTGGGAAGTAGTGGCTAGAAAACGGAAAATTTCTGTTTGATTAGAATAAAAATCTTGAAGCTAAAGAGATTAACTTTATTAATTCCTAAGTTCCTAAATAAATGAAAATTGACTTAGATATTATACTGAAAAACTTACTCAAACAATATACCCCATAAAGTCTATGGTTCCTTCATTCCAGCTCGTTTGACCTAGCATTTTCACCATTAAACTATTGTTTAAATTACGTTCTATTACACCTAAAGTACTATGATTTTGTAGCATAACCCATCTACATATATTGTCTACCACAACGAAGCCATTTTTTTTATAAAGTGCTGTATCAGAAACGGTCACAATCATTAAATCTAAACCATTTTCTTTACCTAAAGTCTCAATTTGTTCTATGATTTTTGATGCAATATGCTGATGTTGAAAAGTTGGATGCACACAGATGTCACCTATTAGGAAAGCCTTCATAATAGTTTCTCCAACCTTAATTTTTCGATATTCCAAGCTGGCATGACCAATCAGCGTTTCTTTTTCCCAGACTAAAATTCTTGAATGCGGAACCTGCTTGAAATAGCTTTGGTGAGATGGATAATCAGGGAAACAAGCCTGTAAAAGTACTTGTATATTAGCATTAACAATGCTACTTATAGAAAATTCTTCACGCCTCTCAAAGTGCATAAATTTGTAATCTTTCGTTGCTCGATAGTTGAGGGTAGTTAGGCCCATTTCCCTGAATCGGCAGCAATATACAAAAAAGCTAGCATAAATTAAACTACCAAAAAAATTGTTCGATTATTTTAATAGGTTGACTATCAATTCTTTATTCTAAAATAAGCGTATTTATTAAAACTTATAAGAGGGAATCAAGTGTTCTCAAGGAAATAAAAAAAGTGAAGCTCCCGAAGGATGCTTCACTTAGTATAGTTGTAAAATAGTAGTATCGTATGGAAGAATGGTATAATAATCAATTTACCATTCCTGAGAAAAAAGATTTTATAAAGAAGATAAATCTTTTACAAATGCATCAAATGCACCAGCTTCCTTTAAAATAGCCTTATCATTACTAGCTTCTTGGTGCGATGCATAATGACCTAGCATTATTTTATAACAGGTAGAACCATTATGTTCCGAGATATGCACCAATACTTCTTCCGCAAATGATTTTTGAAATTTGGCTACTTCTATTAATACGTTTTTATAATCGTAATATGCCCCCACCTGAACACTAAAACCATGTCTTGGCGCTTTTTTGACATTCAATTGGTATAATCCCACATCGCTCACTGCTTCATTATTGCCAATAGAATAATTTTTATTAGCCTTCGAAGAACTAGGATTTGTTGGCTGATATATTGGAGCATTATAACTATTATCAGGAGTATAACTTACGCCTTCATTAGCACTTGTAATCCTTGCTTCTGTTTTTGGTTCAGCTATCTTTTTTCTTTTGGTAACTAGGTCCTTATTTGACCTGAGCTTGGAAGTACTAGTTCCTGTAGTTGAAGGGGTAAAACTAGGAGCTTCTTTTATTTCCTTTTCTTTTTGGAACACTGGTTGACTCACTGATTGAACCATTGTTCTATTAATATAAGGTGGTAATACTTTGTTTTCATCTAAATCTTTCAGGACTCTTAGCAACTTAGATGGTGCCATTGATTCTTCGTATTTCTTTATCACTTTTCCATTAGCATCTATTACCATTATTGTTGGTAGGAATCGAATATCATATTTGTTTTTGTATTCAATGCCATCAAAATTATCAATATTAACTCTGACAGAGATGTAGTTTTTATTTAAATAATTTGCTACTTCTGGTTTGCTGAAGGTTTCTTCATCCATCCATTTACAAGGGCTGCACCAAGTCGCCCAAAAGTCAACCATGATTAGTTTACCCTCTTTTTCAGCGACTACTTTCGCTGTTTCAAGGTTGTTTTCAATGAAGTTAATTTTTAGCGAATTGTTCGCGTAGCTACAAAAACAAGCTAATAATAATGCAAAAATAATGGGCGTTTTTTTAAGTTTCATAGTCCGAAAGTTGTATTTAGATTATAAAATAGGGGTCCTACAACCTATTTTGACGATGCCAAAATAAATAGCCAATAGTGTCAGTAGCTATCCTAAATAGTTGAATGAATAATTTGGTGCTCGTCCATTCAGCTATTGTAAATAGGAGTTGTTTTAATACCTTTTTTGTTGTTGTGTAAAGAGTCCTGAGAGTGGTTTAATCCTTTTCTCTTGGTCGTTAAACTTTGTGCTTCTTTATCTTTGTCAAGAATTATTGCGATATTTCTTGAAAATATAAAAACACAAGCTAATTGAGTTGGTAAGTAATTTTAAATACTAATTTGTTGAAATACATATTCCAAAATCCATGCCATATATTATTTAAAATGACAATATGTTTTAAATAAAATTACTTTTTCTAGGTAACTGTAGGAAGAGATGAAGCTATTTTCAAGGTAATTTGAGTTTCATTTGAATCAAGAAGTTTGTTTATTGCTTTTAGGTACAAGTGTAGACTAGACTTTTTTTAAGTCCTTTCAAAATATTAATTATCTATATAATATTGATAATCAATATTTTAATTGCAAAAGGTAGATTTGATTTTCTGTACTTTAACTTTTGAAGAGTGTAGAAATAAAATTTTAATGATAAAAATTCAATAATTGAAACAAGTGTTAATATCTTCGCAGCTTGTATCTTAGATTTTTGCCAATAAGAATTCTTTCTTTTTTGATTAAATGCAGGTAAGTACTTAATAAAATATTGTAGTTACTTATTAAACCTAATTTAATTTAAATTATTGTTTAAACTCGAAAATATTTTAAAAAATATTATATGTCTAAATTGAACGCTGCTATTACTGGAGTTGCTGGATATGTACCAGATTATATTTTGACCAATAAGGAATTGGAAACCATGGTGGATACGAATGATGAGTGGATTCGTTCTCGGACGGGTATACAAGAACGTCGAATTCTTAAAGGAGAAGGGAAGGGAACTTCTGTTATGGGGATAGCCGCAGTGAAATTACTTTTGGAAAAAACGAATACAGCGCCTAGCGATATAGATTTGATTATTTGTGCAACCGTTACACCAGATATGCGAGTTGTCGATACCGCAAATCTAGTGGCGAAAGGTACGGGGTGTAATAATGCCTTTACTTTTGATTTAAGTGCTGCTTGTTCCGGTTTTTTATTTGCCTTGACAACCGGGACCAAATTCGTTGAGAGCGGTACTCATAAAAAGGTTATCGTTTTAGGGGCGGATAAAATGTCTTCAATAATTGATTACCAAGATAGAGCTACCTGTATAATCTTTGGCGATGGAGCAGGAGCGGTTTTATTAGAACCAACACAAGAAGGTTTGGGGATTCAGGATGCTTTATTAAAATCTGATGGAAAAGGTTCTGAGAACTTATATATTAAAGCGGGCGGCTCGGCTCATCCAATAACGGTAGACCATGTACTAGCAAGAGAACAATTTGTCGTTCAAAATGGTCGCCCAGTTTTTAAAGCGGCGGTATCCAATATGTCAGATGTTGTCAAAAAGGTAATTTCTCGGAATAATATGACTGCCGATGACGTTAAATGGTTGGTGCCTCATCAAGCTAACCGTCGGATAATTGAGACTGTTGCAAAAATGGCGGATTACCCAATGGAACGAGTGATGATGAATATTCAGAAATATGGAAATACGACTGCTGGAACTATTCCACTTTGTCTTTGGGATTACGAAGACCAATTGAAAAAAGGCGATAATATTATCTTGACTTCTTTTGGTGGCGGATATACTTGGGGAGCGATTTACTTGAAATGGGCTATTTAGCCGTAGTAAGTGGGAGGACATTATTAATTACTGATTATTACTTATTTGCTATTCTACTGAACAACAAAAAATGACAATGCATATGTTATTGAAAATCAAAAGTTTAATTTTTGCAGTTGGCCTCAGCGTGTAGGAACTCGTTAGAACTGGTGGCGGCTGCCTGTCAAATTTAACTCATAACCTATTTTAGTTTGAACAAACATCTACTTTTTTGCTGTTTTTTATTCTTTACAATTAATTGCTTTGGTCAACAAGATTTAAGTCTTTATGGGTTAAATCATTTGATTGACCAGCAATCCCTTAAACCTTCTTATACTAGCGAGCATCGCTTTGAAGTAAGTATATTTCCGACATCTTTTAATATTTTCTCAAATGGACCTGCTTACGAAGATTTTGTAAATGAGACTGGCACTTCTAATTTTTTGATATACCCAACAGATAAATTATCATTTGGACAGGGAAATGTACTTAGAACAGGATTTAGTGTAGAAACTGTCCGTTTAATATACCAACCAGATAATTGGACTTTTTCTTTAAGCCATTCTTTAAAAGGCGATGTAATAATAGATTACTCTGGTGCTTTACTTGATATAGCCATTGCAGGTAACAGCCCTTACATTGGTCAAAATGTGCCTTTAGATACTGATTTTTCCTTTATGGCTTATGGAGAACTTGCATTTGGAATGACGGTTCAATTGGATAATATTACGATAGGTGGTCGATTTAAATATTTATCTGGACAAGCTACTTCTAGGTCTATAAAATCAACTATTAATCTTTTTACAGACGATGATATCTACCAGTTATTTTTAGATACGGATTTGGAAGTGCAAGTAGCAGGCAACAATACGAATTCTTGGGATGATATCAATGCTGGCCCTATATCTTTAAATTTTGCTGGAAACCATGGAGTTGGGGTAGATTTTGGCTTGGATTGGCAATTCAATGATGAGCTATCCTTTTCGGTTAGTGTATTAGATTTAGGGACAATTAATTGGAAAAAATCACCTAGAACTTATACTGCCAATGAGACATTTGAATTCGACGGACTTAGTTTGGGGCAATTGACGCTTAATGGGGAAGAAGTTTTTGATTTTGAAAATGTTATAGACTCTTTAGATATTATTGAATTTGAAGCAACTGCTGCACCATTTTCTACGAGATTGCCCCCAGAATTATATGTCGGTTTGGGGTATAATATAAACGAGAAATGGCGATTAAATGCGACTGGATACTTTACTTCTATTCAAAATAATACCTTTTCTTCCTTTTCTTTAGGAACCAACTATCAACTAGCTAAATTCTTTAATATTGGAACCACCTATGGGATAATGAATAAGGATTATTTTCTACTTGGATTAAATGCTACCTTTCAGCTTGGTCCTTTTCAATTATATGTTTTAACCGATAATTTTTTAGGGCTTTATCAAATTGAAAGAAATCGAACCTTCAATTTTAGATTAGGAATGGGATTTTCTTTTGGAAAAATCGATAAAAGCACTAGGGTAATTCCTTCCTTATAAGGGGATTGGTTCGAATGGTTTTACGCTAAGATTTTGGCATTTCCAATTTTTTCGCCATCAGTTGGTCTCTTGTTGGTAGTAGAGAATATCCTGCAAATTTTCATTCAAGCTTAAAAATTATAGGTCACTTTCCCTTTAAAAAAGAAAGGCGCCCCCGGTGTAAAATGTAATTCTTCTACTGCTTCCAATTCATCAAATAATCTAGATTCTGTGGCAAACTGAGCTTCATTCCATTCTTGATTAAATAGATTTTGTATTTCTACACCAAAAATGATTTTTTTAAATTGATAATTTACATTTAGGTCCGTAATAAAATAGCCTTCTGCCACAATGCTATTACTTTCTGTTGCTGGTCTATCTTTGATAAAACGATAATTAATTCCTCCATTTAATCCATTTTCAAATTGCATGGACAATCCTCCTGTCATCGTTAGTTCTGGTGCCAAAGGAATTAAATCTTCTCCTTTGGGCGATTCAATAGACCGAGCAATGGTATAATTGAAATCCGTGTTGAAAAAAAGCACTTTTGATAGTTGACCTCTTAAACTTACGTCTACACCGAATCGTCTAGTTTTTCCACTTGGTTCTACTATTCCCTCATCTCCGACATAAACAAATTCCTGTTGTAAAAATAAATACCATAAGGCAGTATTAACCCACAATTTTGGGGTTGGCTTCCAGATGGTGCCTACATCTGCACCAAATGCACCGGGAAGTGTTTCTTTCCCATCCCTTGCTAAAACAACCCTAGAATCATTCGAATGAAAGCCAATTCCAGATTTTGCAAAAAACTGTAAATTTGGATTGGCGGTATAGATAATATTTAACTTAGGGTTGACCATCAAATCATTTTCCGAATCATTTTGGTTGATGGGCAGCAACTCATCCGCATAATTGAAATCAAAATAATCTATTCGAAGGGCTGGGTTAATCATCCATTTTCCGAAAGTAAATTCGGTATTGATAAAACTATAATAATTAGTTTCTTTAACCGTACCTTGCGCTAAAGTGGACAGAATAGTATTTCTACTTAACGTTCTCCATAATCCTACATCATTGACATGGTCTTGTCTCAATCCAGCACCGATTTTATAATTAAAATTGGATAGTTTATTATTATGCCAGACACTTTCTACACCAAATAAATTTCGATTTTCCGTTTGACGAATCTGGTCGCCATTTATAGGGTCGTTGGCAAAAAATGTAAAGTTGGAAAACAGGTCAAAATGATAGTTTGAATAGAAAACTCTACTTTTCAAAAAGGAATTCTTTCCTGTATTTTTGGTGTAATTTAAAGCTATATTGGTTCTACCTGTTGTTCCGCCCTCTGTGTCATCTATCGCCCCAAATCTATTGATTAATCCATTGTCGATAGCTCTTTGCGGAATTTGTCCAGAAGCGGTCCATTCACTATCAAAGTAAGACGCTAAAAAAGTCAATTTATCATTATTGGAAAAATTGGCAGTATATTTTCCCATCAGATTCAAACGATGAAAATTTTGAGGACTTTCAAATGGTCCATCACTTATTAGATATTCCCCTGCAATATAGGCATGCTGCTGCTTCGTATTTTTTAATAAATCAATCAAAGCGACGGCTCTTTGAGTATTAAATCTTCCAGCTTCTAAGCTAATACTGCTATTTTCTAGTTGGTCTTTGGTTTGAAAATTGACATATCCTGCTGTAGTGAAATTTCCTTTGTCGGCATAGTATGGACCTTTACCAAAATCTAAGCGTTGAACGGTTTCTGGAATTAGAAAATGTAAATCCGCGTAGCCTTGTCCATGGGCATGAGATACCATGTTGACTGGTATACCATCCACAGAAACAGCAATATCGGTTCCATGGTCAATATCAAATCCTCTCAGGAATAGCTGTTCTGCCTTTCCTCCACCAGCGTGTTGTCCAATGAATAAGCCAGGTACTTTTCGTAATATTTCCTGCGAAGAATTAACAGGCTGGGTAATTAAATCAATATTGGCTAATTGATTAATTGATTTTAGACTATTTGTAATGTGAACTTGTGCTAAATCAAAAAAAGCATCCTCTAAAACAACCGTCAGTGATTCTTGAAAACTGGTTTCTTCTATAATGATTTGTTTATCTTCGTAGCCTAAATAACTAATGACCAAGGTGTCTCCAACATTGGCATCTTTGTAAGTAAAAATCCCCAACTCATTACTGCTTGCATGAAAACTCCCATCCATTTTTAAAACATAGGCATCTACTATCGGGGTTCCTTGATTGTCTACAATTTTGCCAATAACATCCATACCAAAGAGAGGATTACTCAAGGCAATAAATAAGATTAAATAGGGTATTCTCATAAAATTATTTTGAACTTTGCTTATGCTGGCAGGCAGGCACAAAGGACATATAAGGACACAAAAGAGATTTACAAAAGAATATAATAAACAATCTTTTGAGACTTTCTTTTGTGAACTTTGTATCTTTTGTGTTTCAAGAAAAATTAATCTACTTGTTTGTGTTTTTATGAGAAAACGCCCTAAGATTAAAAGTGTACTTCTAAACATGACTAAAATATCTATTTATAACTCATAGATAGTTCCAATTGAACAATGAATACCATTGTTTAAAAATATCAGCTATTTGTTTGCTTAATTGTTTAAATGGAAAACTACTATAGGTTTTTTAAGATCAAAAAAATAAGAATTAGTGGTACTGTGAAATACTACTGTGTGAAAAATTCTCACCCTTAAAAATCCCCTTGCGAGGCGCCGAGCAGAATTATAAAAAATTTAATACACACTGTAATACCTACGTTTTATAAAAGATATTTAGACTTTGGAGGAGGGGAAGTTAAGGAGAGAAATGGAGAAGCGTTGTATTTGTCAATAAAAATAAACTCCTGTGTATTACTTAGTAATGGAGTGAAACTGCGTAATGTTTCTAATTCGCTACACTGAATATTTTTTTTAATCTTTACTATCAAATCAGTAGTAGTGGTATTTTTAGAATCTTGCTTATTTGTGAATTGATTTATAATATTTAAGGTAGAATGCGAATGATTATTTTGATGAGAACTATAGGAATGAATTTCAGTATCGTCCCCTAAGTGAAGCAAAAAGTGAATGCCTTCAATAAGAGGTAGCGAGAAATTAGCTATTAAGTAGATACTAAATAGCTTTATAAAAATTATTTTCTCAAATACCGAAAAAGTTTTATTCATATCAAGACAATAACCCCTTAAAGTTTATTTTGTTCAATCGACACCCTAATCAAATTATTTGATTTTTTTGAATATGCTCCGATATAGTTAATGATTCGGACTGGATAATACCCAGAATTCCACCTAGTTTATAATTGTCAAATCCAATGAAATATAGTCCCTTATTTTTACCATCAAATATAGCTTGTTTTGGCAAATTATCACTATTTAACAAACCTGAGGTATCATCTATGAAATCTTCTACCTTAGCTCGATAACCTGTTGCCAATATAATGGCATCTACTGGCTGTTCCGTTCCATTTTTAAACTTTACACCATTAGAGGTAAGGGATTGCACTTCTGGTTTTACTTTAATTTTTCCTGCTTTGATTTGATTGACTGTACCGATGTCTACTACGGGTGTTTTACCAGTAACTTTTAGTTGTTTGGCAGGAGACAACTTTGGTGCTTTTAATCCATATTTTGTTAAATCTCCTAAATAAATTCCTCTAATAAAATTACCCAACCAATCGCCAAATCCAAACGGTAATTTTGCTAATTGAATACTCGTTAATTGAACAGGTCGCCCATTCAAATCTCTAGGGACAATACTTACTGGACCTCTTACTGAAATATAAGTCTCACAATCATGTTCACTCAAATCAAGTGCTAATTCTGCTCCTGTATTTCCCATCCCGATGACTAGGACTTTTTTACCCACAAAAGGTTTGGCATTTTTATAATCTTTTGCATGAATGATTTCTCCTTCGAAGTTTTCTTGTCCTTCCCATCTTGGTATATTTGGAATTCTATTGACTCCTGTAGCGATAATTACATTTTTTGATTTATAAGTCGCTCCATTTTTTGTTCGAGTTATCCATTCAGCTCCTTCTTTTTTTACTGAATTCACTGTTGTACCAAAATGGGGCTTTATATCAAATGTTGAAGCGTAATTCTCAAAATATTCCACCACTTTTTCTCTTGGAACATATAATGGGTAATCTTCTGGAAATGGTAAATGGGGTAAGTTTGAAAGTTGCTTTACGGTATGTAAGTGTAAACGGTCATAATGATTGTGCCAAGCATTTGCTACATGGTTAGATTTTTCAATGATTTCAAAATCAATTCCAGCTTTTCGCAATCTTCCTGCAAGACCTAAGCCTGCTGGTCCAGCACCTATAATTAGATTCGGAGTAGTTGTCATATATGATCTATTTCTATTTTGGTCGGAAAGGTACGAAGTATATTGAGAAACTGGTAGCACAAACTTTAGTTTGTTCAGGATATAGGTCTTCAGACCATAACCGTCAGGCTAAGGGATTATTGACCGAAAAGCAGGAGATACTTTGAAAGTATCTCCTGCTAGGGGAGCCTAGAAAGCGATACTTTCAGCGTATCTCTTTCTTTTGCCTGACGGCTATGGTCTGAAGACCTGAATTGACTTATAGTGTTGGAAAATTTATCATTTGCTAAGCTAAAGGTCAGCATCCCAAACTAACAGAAGTTTGTGCTACCAGTTTTTACTTCTTCGTAACCTTAATTAATTACAAGCGTCCAAAAACAAAAAAAGCAGGGTATCCCTTTTATGGAACAACCTGCTAAGTGCCACTAAAGGAAATTTTACGATAATATTTCCTTTAACGGTTATATATGATAATATTTCTTACATGCCTAAAATTCTTGTTCGATTTTGTGCCATTTTTCTAGCACCTACGGCTGTTAATGGCGTATCTTTTCTATTATAACAAGGAGTTGCTACTTTGAACATATTAGCGGCACCCATGTCCGAATACGTCCCAGAAATTCTGGATTGATTATTGAATTGAAAGGTCCAATCTACACTTCCATTGACACTGTTTCCAAATGGTGCTTCTAAGCCTGCATCGTGGAATAAAGCCACTTCAAAACAGTCAGATTCAGTAAAGAAAATCCAACCATAAGAAGAACAAGCGTTAACTGTATAGTTTCCAATAATTTGACTTAACTGATTCATTATGACCAATTCCGTAGAACATAAATCATTATCACTTCTTCCTGTAAGGGTTACTCTAACTCTGTTTTCCGAAAATAGAGAAGGAGATAAAGCTTTTAAATCTGCTGCATTTGGATTAATAATTTCCTTGCCTTCTTTGGTAACCAAAACCAAGTTCTCTCCCATATTATAGGCATCACATAACTCTTGATTGAATGCTTCTACTGCTGCTGAATTAAGCATAGTTGATTCTGATGTGTTGATTGCTGAAAAAGAATAATTGATGAAACCAAGAAGGGCTACGAATAGGATTGCTTTAAAAGTGTTCATGTTGTAAAACGGTGTTTGAAAAGGTCGTGCGGAGGTCTGTAATTAATTGACTGACAACTAATTAGGATTTGAGATTGAATTCCGAACAACTAAGGTTTTGAAAATAATGTTACTGCCTATCATCCATATGGATTAATAGTCATTTTGTAAAATAGGTTTGAGGAAAGTTTCTTCTGGAACAGC
>CALLVC010000201.1 GCA_938010785.1 uncultured Saprospiraceae bacterium | reverse complement strand
CACTTTCAATTCAATTGGAGATGGGGTAGCGGATAATATCGCGGCAGGTTCAATTACATTAGCGAACAGTACAGGACAAAATAGCCAATGGGTAGTAACAGATGAGCAAGGAATAATCTTAGGCTTACCACCAATGCCAAGCGCAGTAAACTTTGACGGAGCAGGTGCAGGGACTTGTTTAATCTGGCACTTAAGTTTCGAAGATGGTTTACAAGGAGCAGCAGTAGGGATGAATGCAAATGATTTACAAGGATGTTACAGCTTATCTAACTCTATTCAAGTAATTAGAAACAATGCAAGTGGTTGTAACACTAATGGTGGAGAATTATTTGGTGGACCATTTACTTTTACAGTAGGTGATGGAGTAGCGGATAATATCCCAGCAGGTTCAATCACCCTAGCGAACAGCTCAGGTATGAACAGCCAATGGGTGGTAACAGATGAGCAAGGTAATATCTTAGGTTTACCACCAATGCCAAGTGCAGTTGATTTTGACGGCGCAGGTGCAGGGACTTGTTTAATCTGGCACTTAAGTTTTGAGGATGGTTTACAAGGTGCAGCAGTAGGGATGAATGCAAATGATTTACAAGGATGTTACAGCTTATCTAACCCAATCGAAGTGATTAGAGAAGCAGCAACTAACGATTGTGAGGCACCTACCAATTTAGTCATTGAAAACATAGATAGCAGAAGAACTAGAATTTCTTGGGATAAAGTAGATGGAGCGAGTAGATATAGAATTGAAATTCGATTTGCTGGACAAACTCGTGTTGTTGGTCGAGGTCTTGTTCGGTCAAATAGAGTATTTGTTTTTGCACCATCTGGAAGAGATTATGAAATCAGATTGCAAACACTTTGTCAAGATGGTGGAACTTCTGCCTATACAGAATGGGTGACTTATTCTACACCGTCTTCTTTGACAAAAACAGGAATCGCACAGAGTAGAAATGCAGATGATACAGAAGGACTAGAAGCTATTGAAGTGTTAAATGAAGCAATTACAGAGATAGCAGTTTATCCAAATCCTGTACAAGATGTATTATCTATTGAATATCAGACGACTTCAAATACAGGAATATTGACTGTAGTACATGTTTCTGGAAAGCAAGTGTTAGTCAATCAATTAGGAGAAGATACAAATTACCACAGTGTTAATTTGAATCACTTACCTGATGGTGCTTACATCTTGACTATTCAGGAATCAGGCAAATTGCCTTATACACAAAGAATCATTAAGGGGTCTAGATAAGAATAAGTTTTTCAAATAATCTTGGCCTAAGAGATTAGTTAAATGATGTTTACAAAAACGGTAGTACACTAGTTGTGCTACCGTTTCTTTTTTTGTCATACGCTTATAACCTCCACCTGAAAAAAATAGTTACTTACCTTAAATTTCTAGCTACTCACCTTTATAGCAACCCGATGTCTTAAGTATGCACAAAGTCGATATTTGAAGATTTTTCTTCCAATCAATATCTTTTACGTTTTCAACGTAATTTACTTTTATTTTTGATAAAGCTAGACACGTTTAAATCGTTAACTATATGGTTTTCAAGATACAATCTTGAAAAATCGGCATCGTGCTTTTTTAAGCCAGCGTGCTGAAAGAAACAACTGTTTACTACAGAATAAACGGCTGTTCTTTATCTTAATTTATCGTGCTTTTGTTCTTCAGACATCGGGCGCCGATTTAAGTGTCAAAGATTTATGAATGATAGCACTAGCTATCGAGTAGGGCACATTCTATTTGTAGACGTGATTAATTTGTTTGAAAAAATGGAGATTAGTGATTTAATTGATAATCGTCCTATGGTCACGTAATTTCCAACAAATAAATTCCTGATTTAAAATAAAAATAATTAAAATATATAATTTATTGACATCAATAATAAAACACGTATTAATTTATTTCTTGTTAAAAAATAATGCGATGTGTTTTTAAAATATCGACTTAAAACCCGTCACAAAGCTCCTTAAATTTTCAAATAAAAATCTTCTGATACGACTATATTTGTTTAATACGATTCTAAACCTATAAATTTAGAAGCAAGGAAACCTAGTATTTCCTTAGGAATGATGAATTAATAAATTGCGTTTTTATACGCCGCCTGCCGGCAGAGGCAGGTTTTTTCTTTATACAAGGCATGAACCCGTAAGGGTGAACCTCGCAAGAGGATGGGCTGCCAACAAGTAGAAGAATGTAAATTTATTATTGAACTATTCCTTATAGAAAGGATACCCCCTTTCTTACCTAATTATGCTGTATTGACCTACAGCCTTTTCTTTAAAATTTAGCTACCGAGTATTCATTTTTTACGGCAAACGAAAAAACGCTTTAAACAAGCCTGCTAGGGTATTTTATGCTCTTGCAAAAAAACTTTGTTTACGCTGAGAGAATCGATAAAGTATTGGTGATTTGTCATCAATAGTAAACCATTTGACGATTAATATCGCAGGTATATGGCTAATACTGTATTGGTTTAAAGTAATTGGTAAAGACTCGAAATGGAAAAAAAATACAGAAATTGGGACTGGCTCAAGGTTTTCCTACGGCCAGTAACAATAAGCAAAGTGCGTATATTTTTTACAAGTATTGTATTGTTAGTTTTAATAATAACAACACCTTTGTTTGCGCAAGATTTACAAGTTAATATTGGTGTTCCAACTCAAGGGGCAGATGCTTTCTCTGTATGTGGTGTGGCGAAACCTTTTGATTTTACTATCGAAAATATTGTAACCGATACATTGTCTAATGTGACGGTCTCTGTACCATTACCTACTGGATTTTCTTATGTTAATAGCTCCTTATTAGGTGATGCTATAATATTGAATGCTGGTGTCCCTTCTTTTACCATCGATACTTTATTTCCTAATATTGCTAAAAACTTTGCTTTTGAAGCTACTGCAAACTGCAATGCCAATGTTGGTAGTGACAATCTCACTGCTACTTTTAATTATACTGGCGGAACTACTAATTTTGCTGCTAATTCAGCCAATTTTGATATTGAAGAAGCGAATCTAGTCATTACTAATTCTACTCCTACTTTTCTTGATTTAGCATTAAACGAAACCACTTCCATTACGACTATACTCACTAATACAGGTGATGGTAGTCTTTCCACGATTAACTTTTTGGTGGAACCACCAACAGGCCTAATTTTAACTTCATTAACTATAAATGGAACTACCATTACAGCTACTTCTACAATAGGAACGGATGTGCTGTTTACTTTCCAAGGGGCAACCTTGGCTTTAGCCAATAATGGCGGAGATAATGGCGACCCAACCTTATTTGAATTAGGAGAAGCATTTGAGATTATTGAGCATTATCAAATGGTTGATTGCGCCACTAGTCCAGATAATCTGGTTAGGACAGCGGATTTTAGTTGTGAGGGGGCAGTTTGTCAAAGTGATAATGAACTCACAAGTGTTACTATTAATAATTTAACCATAACTGCTCAAAACGATACGACTATTTGTCCAGAAACCATGCTTGATTTGATAGCAACAGGCGGAGGGAGTTATGTGTGGAGGGAGATAGATGCAGGAGGTGCTATTTTAAATGCAAGTATTGGTACTGCTGCTACCTATACTACGGGAGCTTTTACCACAGAAAAATATTATAGAGTTGTTGTTTCCAACATAAATTGTGCGGATTCTTTAGAAACGGTTGTCAGTCGATTTACCCCTATTCCTGTTTTTGCAGGTCGGGACCAGACTATATGTGAGGGAATGACGACTAACTTATCAGCTTCTGCTGGACATACCAATTATACTTGGTTAGCCTTACCTAATGGCGCAACTCAATCAGGTCAAACGATAGCCGTTAGTCCTACGGAAACGACCCAATATGAATTGACAGCGGAAGACATCAATGGTTGTGTGGTGAAAGATACGATGAAGGTCTTGATTTTAGAAGCTTCTAATTTTAATGTAACAATCGGCGGCCCTTTGGATGAAAGTGATTATAGTGTTTGTGGACCTGTAAAAACGGTTACGTTTACGGTCGAAAATTTAATTACAGACACAATTACGAATATTGAAGTGGCGGTAAATATCTTACCTGGCTTTGTTTACCAAGAAGGGTCTTTCACAAGTACTACAAATGCTTCGGTTGTCAATACTGGCACACCTACTTTTTTTATTGATACGCTCTATCCAAAAAGTTTAGACACGTTCACGTTTGACTTAAGTGTTAATTGTGACGGAATTGCCTTGACAAGTATTTCTGATGATATAATTTTAGGATTAACTTTTTCCTGTGCAGGTGGTGGAATGGACCTGTTTACGCAACAATCCGACCTTATTTTTATAGTAGACAAAGCTACATTAACGATACCTAGCTCTACACCTGCTAGCTTAGACATGTACTTAGGTAAGATAGATACGGTGACTACCTCTATTGTAAATGGTTCTCAAGGGGTACTGGATTCCCTAGAATTTTATGTAGCTGACCACGCTGATTTGACCCTTATAGGTGTTTATCTAAATAATATCTTGATTCCTGTAAATCGGCAAGAAGCAGGTCGAACTTACTTTGTGATTGACGATGCTTTAATTGGAGAGGCTGTAAACATTTTAGGAGATGACAATCCTGCGCTGTTTCAATTTAATGAGACTTTTGTTATCAAGGAAGTATATCAAATGACCAATTGTAATGCTTTTCCTGATGCTTTAGAAAGAGGTGTGAATTACGGCTGTGATGGAGTTGTTTGTGAGGAAACTATTCGATTTTCAGATGTAGAGTATGGTGCAGAACAGCCTGTTGTGATTTTTCGACCTTATACTGGATTTGGACCAGATATCAACCCACTTTGTTATAACGATGATGTAATCGTCAGTGGATTATACTTTACCAATACTGGATTAGCGCCTGCCACTCAGATTGATTTTAGATTGGATGATTATGCACCGCATGGTGGTGGAACTGCCGCTAGTACTACTGGCTTTGACCAAAATTCAGTTACTTTTCAAATAGGGGAAAGTGGGGCTTCAAATCCTTTAACGCCCACGGGCGTAGGCGCTAATAATTGCTCGGGCTTTCCTAATAATCTGATGTTTAATTTTGACAACTTTGTCCTTAATCCAGGAGATACCGTTTTTGTCAGATTTGACCGATACACAGGTTGTGGATGTAATCAAGCGGTCGGTTTTGGGTGTCAAATTCGAAATGTAAATAGTTGGAGAATTTTAGGAGATAATACGAGTAATCCGCAATATGAAGACCTTTGTGGATTTAATAGCTTCAATGCAGGCCAATATAATTTTGGTGGAGAGCGTGTTTCTTTGAGTACTTTCTTAGAAGCACCGATTGAAATCAATAGTGGAGAGGCCGCTCAAAACACTTATAATATTCCTTTTTATAGCAATACCTTGGATGAAGATTGCCCAACCTGCTATATCGAGGCGATTTACCAAGTTGGAAATGGTTTAGATGTAACAGGCGTTATGTGGGTAGATAATGATGGAGATATGTGGACGCCAGATTTCTACGATTATACCGATACAGAAGGAGGGACAGATATGGTGACGGTTAGGTGGATAGGTACACCTCCTGCTGGTTTTAGACCAAGCGGTGGCGGTTCTGCGATATTATTGAAGTACGAAGGAGATTGTGGAGAGACTGGTCCTATGTGCGCTCAGGGTGCTGTAGCAACGATTACGCAAGAGATTCGCTACCACATGCCTGTTTGTACAAGTTGTGACCCTCAGTTAATTACCTGCCCTATTACCAATAACGTAGAAATCGAATGTCCAAGTTGTAATCCTTGTGATGGTTTAGTCCACACAGTAATGGAGGTAGAAAGAGCTACTTTTGGTTTAGGAGATAATGACGATGACGGTATGCCGGAGGCAGGTGAATTTATTGATACCACAATGATTCGGACAGATAGAATTATTCGTGGAGATACCGTCAAGGCACATTATGTTGGCTATATCAATGGAACAACTGCTTACGATTTTGCTTACGCAACGATTGATATGGCTATTTCTGACTACTTGCCCTTAGGTGCAGAAGTGACCATCTATGATGCGGATTTAGATACCACTTACTCATGCAATGTAATCCAACAATTTAAAGATGGCAATAACTTGGTGAATAACCTAAGTGTGGCTAGTTTAGTTGGTTTAGGATGTACTGATTTACCGCCTACTTTCCAATATTCACCAGATGACTCTATCACCGTAGATTTCTTTTTTCAAATACTGGAAGACGTGCCGGTAGGTGTCACTAATCATACCCTCGGTGCTAGATTCTTTGTGAGTGATGAAGCTTATGGTGGAGCTATGTTTCGCTGTAATGACTTACAAGATGTGATTAACCAAGTAGGACTATATGAAACTTTTTTTATTCAAGGCAATTTTACTGCGGGTGGTTGTACGGAATTTAGACACGACTGGGAACAGCGAACTTGGCTTGGAACTAGCGGTACTGCGGGCTTTGATTATTTTCCTAACGAATACAGAGAAAATTGGCGAACCCCTAAATTGTTTACCGTAACTAAGCCTGCTTTGGAGTTACTTAGCTTTCAAATTTTTGTAAGAAGAAAAAGTGGTGGCCAATTATTTAATCAAACTGTTCCGGCTAATTCTCCCTATGTAATTGTTAATGGAGATGATTATACCTTAAATGTTGAACAATATATCGCAGACAATGGTGGTCTGCCCTTTTTAGATGAAGGTGCTAGATTTGAAATTAGAACACGTTTGAGAGGTGGTTGTTTTACTGATATTGGCACATACAGCATGCCTTATAAAATTGATTGGGATTTAGACCCTATTTTCTTTGGGATGCCTTCGGATTCAACTATTGGAAGTAATAATTTTACGTATCAAGGTGGCCCTTTAATTGGGGTGCAGTCAAGCCAGTCTGTGGTAGAGTTGAGTGGAGAAAATGCCTGCTTTGAAGTGGACGTTAGGAATGCGAATAATAGAGCAGCGGACAATGTATTTTTAAATTTTCAGAGTAATTCGGGTGCTATTATTGTACAAAGTATTCGAGAAACAACGGATGGCATAATGGGGCCTTTTTTAGACCCTACTACCGATATTTATGAATTGGGGAATTTAGCTGGAAATGGCGAAAAAACTTTTGAGGTCTGTGTCATTACCAATAATTGTGAAATAGACAGCCTTATTTTAAATACTGGGTGGAGTTGCGCAGGCTACCCTGCTACTTTAATAGAAGCAGAATGTTTGGCGAGTGATGTCGTAAGTGTGCTACCTGTTGATGCAGAACTGGGGATGAAAATTATTGAGCCTGCTACCCAAGTTACAACTGATTTATGTGCTACTACTTCTTATGATTTAGAACTTACTAGTGGTAATTTAGGTAGTCTAAATAATATCCACTTGCGATTTTTCTTGCCAGAGGATGTTACTTATATACCAGGGAGTTTTGAATTGGCTTATCCTGCGCCATTATTGGGAACACCTACTTTTGTACCAGTAAATGATCCCAATAATTTATTTGGAAATGTCTATGAAATAAATATTAGTGAACAAGACCCTATTCTAGATTCTATTGGCTTAGTTGGTACCACTGATTTGACTAGAAATTTCTTACGCGTTCGATTCAATACACAAACAGAGTGTGGCTATACTTCAGGGAGTTCGGTCCGATTTCTCAGTTGGGCGTTTGATGCTTGTGGTAAAATGACCAAAATTCGATTTTTACCTGCGGAGTCAGTTGAAATCACTAACGTTACTGCACCTTTTATTTCGGATGTAGGTGCAGGAGATTTTGTGGTCAATCCTTGTAGTGATGACCCTGTTCCGATGGATATTTCCTTGACCGTGGGGGCATTAAGTGACCCGATTGGCCCTAATGATTCGTTGCGAATAATGTTGCCTATTGGCTTAGAATATATTCCTGGTTCCTACCAAAATGTACAAAATTCTGTCAACGTAGAGCCCCAGATAATTACTATAAATGGAGAACAAACCCTCTACTTCGATTTAGTAGATGGCTTAATGCCAGGTAGTACGGCTAATTTCACTTTTGACTTAGCACCTTCGATTCAAGGGCAACAATGTACGGATTATCAGATGGTTATTCAGACGTTTTCTTCTTCTCAGGAGGAATGTGTCACTAGTGGAGAAATCTGTACTGTTCGAGCGGCTTCTGATGAATTTGCCAGAAACGTCATCTATGAGGTGCCAACCCTTGAATTCACAGATTTTGAAATTTCTTCTGTGATTGATGGGATGACGGAGACTTACACTACTTCGACTACCATTTTTAATAACAGTAGTTTTTCCGTACCAGATGGATTTGAAACCATAATAGATATTTATGCAGATTTAGATAATGATGGTAGATTTTCTCCTGCCGATTCTTTAATTGGTTCGATTTCTACTACGGAAGGTATCCCTGCTTTTACTTCTGAAACGATAGCTGGTAGTTTTGACATTCCTGCAAATATTTATTGTAATCTAATTGCCGTTAGTGATACTAGAACGAATTGTTCTTGCTCAACGACTTCTACCTTCCCTGTCAGGATGGAGACTTCCTATGTTTTTGACAAAGACTTGGAGGTGTGTTCTGGTGATACAATTGAAATAGGCCCAACACCTATTCCCGATTATACCTACGAATGGATTAGTGTGGACGGTTCTAATATTAATGCCATTGAAGATGTCAATGCGGCACAAACCAATCTTTCGTTTGTCAATTTGAGCGGAATGAATTTGGATTGGAAATTTGCGCTAAGAACAATAAAACAAGGCGATTGCTATTCTTTTGATACGATTGACGTGAGGATTTACCCACAAAGAGATGTAATGGTTGCTACACAAGGTTGTGCGGGATTCCCGATTTCTTTAAGTGGCCCATTAGATGGGTCTAACTACCAATGGTCTCCCATAACAGGCTTGGCAAATCCCAATAGCCCTAGCACAGATGTAAGCTTTATGGGGGCTGCCACTTATACCTTGACCTATACCGACCCCAATGGTTGTACCGCTTTTTTTGAACAAACTGTTTCTGAAGGAAATTGTGCGGGTTCAACCACTATTGGTGATTATGTTTGGTTGGATGAAAATCGAGATGGCGTACAAGACCCCAATGAATTTGGGATTCCTAATGTTCAGGTCTTCTTATATAATTCTAATGATTTAACCACTCCTATTGCTTCAACTTTTACCGCATTTGATGGTAGTTATTTATTTAACCCATTACCTGCTGGAGAATATGTGGTCGGCTTTGGTTCTCCTGGAACTAATTTTACGGCTACGACTGTCAATAATAGTGCGAATGATGAGATTGATAGTGATATAAACCCTAATACTTTGCAAACAAGTCCTTACTTATTAGCAAATGGAGATAGTGTGGTGACAGTGGATGCTGGGTTTGTAGAATACGTTTGCGAAGTAGACGTAACCTCTGCCATCGAAAGAATTTGCCTCGGCACTTCTTTACAATTAGGTGCAAGTATAGGAGGCGACGTGACTAATTTTCACTGGGAAGATGCCAATGATTTAGCGGCGAACCCATCTCCTGCGAACACTACCTTAAGTGATGTCAATATTTTAGAACCAATTTTTACACCAACGGCAACGGGTGTCTATACCTACTATTTTATTGGTAGTAATACCAATCCAAGTCTATGTAGCGATACGGCTACTTTAAGCATCATCGTAGAAGGTGAAGCGAATCCTGTTATTATTTCAGATTCTATTTTATGTGCTGGAGGAACTATGACTTTGTTTGCTTCTGGTGGAATAACTTATGAATGGTTTGAAAATGGTTTGGCGGCTGGTAATGGTACTTCTTTAGTCATCAACCCAACCAATACTTCTACTTATAGATTGGTGGCAACTACAGATTTTGGTTGTACCGCAGAGATAGAAAAAACGATTACCGTTTTAGATGAATTGACGGTGACCGCAGGGACAAATACTGAAATTTGTGTAGGAGAAACTACTACTATTGCTGCCCAAACAGGATTTGAAACTTATGATTGGGTCGAAATGCCAAGTGGTGATGCTTATGTCGGTGCTACGATTATGGTTACGCCAATGGTGACTTCCGATTATGAATTGACCGTGGTGGATAGCAATGGTTGTATGGCTATAGATACGGTGACCATTACCGTTAATGACCTGCCTATTCCTGCCTTTACGGTTAATAATAGTTGTGGCTTAAACCCAATTTCTTTTACCAATAATTCTACCAATGCCATTAATTATACATGGGATTTTGGGGATGGAACAACTTCTACGGATGATGAACCAAGGCATATTTATGATGCAGTTGGTTTGTATACCGTCCAATTGATAGCAACGAATGCCAATGGTTGTGTGGATAGTATTAGCCAACAAATTAATGTAGGCACGATTACCGCTTCCTTATCGGCTAAACAAGAAATTTGCCCTAATGAATCGGTTACTTTAGTTGCCTCTGGTGGCATCAGCTATTTGTGGAAAGAAATAGATGATACGGGGATGATTCTAGACGATAATTTAAGTACGAATGCTACTTATCAAACTGGTAACTTGACGGCTACTGGGTTCTATCGAGTGGTCATTGATAATGGCACTTGTATAGATTCTTTAGAAACAGCAGTCGGTATTTTTAAAGTAGATGATATTGAGACTAGGGCAGAAACGCCAATTTGCGAAGGGGCAACAGCTAGTTTGAGGTCTGAAGATGGGTTTACGAATTATGTTTGGGTGAGCCAAGTAGATGGTAGTACTTACAGTGGACAAAATGTAACGGTTAGCCCACTCGAATCGACAACTTATGATTTAACAGCAATTGATAAAAGCGGTTGTACATCAGTTGGAAGAGTAGAGGTACGAGTCAACCCAACTCCCGAAGCAGGATTTACAACTAGTGGAACTTGTAATTTAAATCCTGTGGTTTTTACCAATACCTCTACTATTTCAGGTGGAGCAATGACTTTTGATTGGGATTTTGGAGATGGCATGGGGGCTTCAACTAGTCCAAACCCAACTTATCCATATGACAACGCTGGTACTTATACGGTTTCTTTAACCGCTACAAGTAATGGCTGTCAGAGCACGTTTGAACAAACGATTGAAATCAATGATATCAATACTTATATCACGCCAAGTACAACTATTTGCAATGGCGACAATTTGGACTTAGTAGCTTCGGGAGGGATAAATTATGTTTGGAAACAATTGGATACCTTAGGCGGAAATATTATTGATGCTGACCTAAGTAATCTTAGTCTTTATAATACTGGAAATCTAACAGATACAAGTTTTTACCGAGTCATTATTAGCAATGCTGATTGTACGGATTCGGTAGAAACGACCGTAAATGTATTACCTGTCGGAACGATTGATGCGGGTATAGACCAAACGATTTGTAAAGGAGAATTAGCCTATTTAGTGACGGATATTGGGTACACAAATTACCTATGGACTGCTGATACCAGTGGAAATGTTTTTGCAGGTAGAGCAGTTTTTGCGGAACCACTGGTTAATACAATCTATACCCTAACGGCCACGAATGAATTTGGCTGTGAAGTAATGGATACGGTATCTGTAATCGTGAATAGCCAGCCCATTGCTGTATTTGAGCGCACAGGCATGTGTGTCTTGAATGCCATCAACTTTACAAATAGTTCTACCCTTTCAAGTGGCTCTATTAGCAACTACGTTTGGGATTTTGGAGACGGAGTAGGAACATCGACTGCCATGGATACCAGTTATACCTATAGCGCAGAAGGTAGCTATGCTGTAAAGTTAGTCATAGAAAGTGATTTGGGGTGTAAAGACAGTATTACTCAGACTGTAATCATCGATTCTATTAGTGTTGCTATTTCGGCTGACCAAAATATCTGTGCCAACGAATCTGCTACTTTGCTGGCTTCAGGTGGAGAGACTTACCAATGGAAAGAACTAGATGGACCGAATGGAAATATTATCAATAATAACTTAAGCACCTTATCAAACTATCAAACTGGAAATCTAACCGATACCACGACTTATCGAGTCATTATTACCACAAATAATTGTATTGACTCTTTGGAAACAACGGTTAATATCTTACCTCCGAACACCATCGATGCTGGCCTCGACCAAACGATTTGCTCAGGCGTATCTGCTAATCTAATGACTGAAGATGGATTTACTAATTATATGTGGGTAAGTCTACCAGACGGAGCAACCTATGCTGGTCAAAATATCACCGTTACACCAGCGTCAACGGTTCAATTAGCTTTAACTGCCGATGACGCCAATGGTTGTATCGTTATGGATACCTTAGAGCTTATAGTTACCCCTAATCCAACTGCTAGTTTTACTGCCCAAGGAAGCTGTGGTTTGAATCCGATTACTTTTACTAGCACTTCTACGGGTGGAAGCACTTATGTCTGGGATTTTGGAGATGGTATTGGTACTTCATTTCAGGAGGATACCAGTTATAACTACACCAGCTCAGGCATCTATGAGGTAAAATTAGTTGTCACTTCTGCGGACAATTGCCAAGATAGTATTACCCAACAAATCAATGTCGGTAGTTTACCGATTACGATTTCTGCCAATCAATCAGTTTGTCCTGATGAAACAGCTAATTTGATTGCCTCTGGTGGAACAACTTATTTGTGGAAAACTTTAACTGGACCAGATGGTATGATTACGAATGACAGTGTCGGAAATTTACCAGATTATACAACGACTGCTTTGTCCGAAACGACTACTTTTAGAGTAATTGTTGGGGACCTAAATTGTATAGATTCTCTGGAAACAACGGTAATGGTCAATACGCCGATGACTATAGATGCAGGGACTAACCAAGTTATCTGTATAGGAGAAACGGCAATGTTGTCGGCAGAAAATGGATTTACGAACTACGAATGGCAAAATATTTCAACAGGTTTAATTTACATGGGACAAGATATTGAAATCAGTCCTACTATTACGACCGATTATGCACTTCAAGCCAATGATGCCAATGGTTGTTTGACCTATGATACCGTCCAAGTTACGGTGCATCCAATGCCAATGGCAGCTTTTGCTAGTGTAGGAAATTGTGTTTTAAATCCTGTGGTTTTTACAAATAATTCAACTATTGCTGACGGCTCGACTTTGACATACATATGGGATTTTGGCGACGGTAGTGCCACTTCAGCGGCTACCAATCCAATGTATACCTATACTACGCAAGGTGACTACGTAGTAAAACTAGTGGTCGAAAGTATGAACGGCTGTATGGATAGTATTAGCCAAACTATAACGATAGATTCTATTGCACCAAGCTTAACTGCGGCACAATTAATCTGTCCAAACTCAAGTACTACTTTAGTAGCCACAGGAGGAACAACCTATCAATGGAAGTTAATAGATGAACTTGGAAATATCCTTGATGATAATCTTGGTAATTTAGGCGTTTACACAACAGCCATGCTTACCGATACCGCTTATTATCGAGTGATTTTTGATAATAATAACTGTTTAGATTCTTTAGAAACGCAAGTGAATATTGCCATACCTGAAACCTTAAATGCGGGTAGTGATGAAACGATTTGTGAAGGCGAAACGGCAAATCTATCAGGCCCAACTGGCTTTGCTAATTACGAATGGATTAATCTAGCTACAGGCGCTTCCTTTATTGGTCAAGGCATTAGCGCCAGCCCAATCGAAACGACGGATTATGAATTAATGGCGGAGGACGTAAATGGCTGTGCAGTATTTGATACGGTTAGTGTGATTGTTAATCCTAAGCCGATACCTAGTTTTGAAGTCATGGGAAGTTGTGGGTTAAACCCAATTAATTTTAATAGCACTTCTACGGTTTCGACTGATTCGATTGTCAATTGGACGTATAGCTTTGGGGATGGAAATACTTCGAGTGGTATTCCAAATCCTAGTAATATGTATTTAGCAGCAGGCATCTATGAGGTGATGTTGGCAGTAGAAACAGCTGCTGGTTGTATAGACAGCACTTCCCAAGAAATTATGGTTGGTAGTTTGCCAATTACCATTTCTGCCGACCAAAGTATCTGTCCCAATGAAACAGCTAATTTGATTGCTTCTGGCGGTACGACTTATTTATGGAAAATTTTAGATGAATTTGGCACTATCACAAATGCCAATGCGGCTAATTTACCAGATTATACGACGACTGCCTTGACGGAAACAACGACTTTTAGAGTAATAGTTAGTGATGGAAGTTGTACGGATTCTTTAGACACAGAGGTAGCTGTGAACACCCCAATCGCTATTAATGCAGGCGTGAACCAAAGTATCTGCGAAGGGGAAACAGCAACCTTAAATGCATTAGGTGGATTTACCAATTATACATGGGTGAACCTTAATAATGGCAATACTTTTACAGGTCAAAATGTTGCAATAAGCCCTTTAATGACTACCGATTATGCTTTGCAAGCCAATGATGCTAACGGTTGTTTGACGCACGATACCTTAGCAATTACGGTTAATCCAAATCCAGTAACGGCATTCTCATTTGTGGGAGAATGTACCATTGATTCAACTGTATTTACCAACAATTCTACTATTGCGAGTGATACAATTGATAGTTATACCTGGGATTTTGGAGATGGTATTGGAACTGCGAATATAGAAAATCCAAACTATACTTATTTAAGTGAAGGAACATATATGGTGAGTCTGGTCGTTGAGAGTAATAATGGTTGTAGAGATAGTCTTTCTCAAGAAATAACTATTGATAATTTACCAATGACAGTCTCCGCAGACCAAGGTGTTTGTCCAAACGAGACAGCGGATTTATTTGCCTCAGGAGGGGATACCTATTTATGGAAAATCTTAGATAATGATGGAAATATAACCATTCCAAATGCTGGAATTTTATCAAATTTAACGACTGCTTCGTTAACGGATACTACTACTTTTAGAGTCATCATTAGTAATAATAACTGTATTGATTCTTTAGAAACAAGGGTGAATGTTTTTGAGCCGGCTGCTTTAGATGCAGGTGTAGACCAAGCTATTTGCGCTGGAGAAACCGCCAATCTATCTGCCCAAATTGGTTTTACCAATTACCAATGGACGAACCTAAATACAGGTGCTGCTTTTGCTGGAAAAGATATTGTGGTCACGCCGTCTGTTACGACAATGTATGCCTTGCAAGCAATAGATGCCAATGGTTGTGCCGTAGCAGATACTTTAGAAATATTACTGAACACTACGATAGTAGCTTCGATAAATAACGAAAACCCAATCTTATGTCCAGTTGGCCCGAATGATTTGGTTTTGGTAGCCTTACCGCAAATGGGCGTTTATCCTTTTACCTATGATTGGATAGGACCGAATGGTTTTGTGTCTACAGATTCTGTGCTGACTAGAACAAGCCCAACAGAAATTATGTCGGGTATTTATACCTTACAAATCACCGATGCCAATGGTTGTACAAGTGAATTAATAGAGACAGAAGTAATTGTTAGAAGTACTTTGGATGAACCAATTTTAACATATTCTGGACCTACTTGCGAAGGAAATGCTTTAACGATTACTACTCAAGAATATGCTGGCGAACAAGTAGAATTTATCTGGTCTCATAATAATGATACGATTGCTAACATTAGCCATGAATTACTCATCAATCCAGTTAGTCTAGCAGATGCTGGACAATATGCAGTCACAGTAATTGTGAATGAATGTGCTGCTTATTCTGATACTTTAGACGTGGAAATCTATGAGCAATTGAATGGCACGATTGCCCCTGTTGCACCACAAACTTGTGTGACGGGTTCTGAAGATTTAGACTTAGTGGCATTGCCATCAAATGGTGCTGCACCCTATACTTATCAATGGACGGGACCAAATGGTTTTAGTTCAACAGATTCAATGGCAACGCTTATAAATATTACCAGTGCAAATAGTGGAACGTATGAATTAACGATGATGGATGCCAATGGTTGTACAAGCGAAACTGTTTCGACTACAATTGATATAACCGATGGTATCGAAGAACCTATTTTAAATACTACTGGTATTGTTTGTGAAGGCGGACAAGTAACTTTATCTGTCCAAGAATACATCGGTTCGGATGTTACTTATGAATGGTACAGATTTAGTAATTTACAAAATAATGTAGGAAACGAATTGACGATTGATGCGATTAGCCTGACAGAGATTGGGGAATATTGGGTGACTGTTATAGTAGATGGTTGTACGGCAACTTCAGATACCAGTGATGTTAAATTTTTCGAACGACCTATAGCGAATATTGCTCCTGTAATGCCATTGACTTGTGTGACAGGAAGTGAGGAAGTACTATTGACTGCTTTACCAACGGATGGCTTTTCTACTTACACTTATTTATGGAGTGGCCCGAATGATTTTGTTTCGACAGACTCTATCGCCACTATTTTAAATGTAACAAGTGCAGCAAGTGGAAATTACACCCTGCAAGTTACCGATGCAAATGGTTGTGTAAGTGATATTGCTAGTACCACCGTCGATATCACCGATGGCATTGACGAACCAATTTTAACGACCACTGGCCCAGTCTGTGAAGGTGGACAAATCACCTTATCTGTACAAAATTATGGGGGCAAAAGTGTTTTATACCAATGGGAAAAAGACGGTAATCCAATCGAAAATATTAATAATGAACTCATAATCAATCCAGTAAGCACTGCTGATATTGGGGAATATTCGGTAATGGTCACAGTAGACGGTTGTAGTGCAATGTCAGATACCATCATGGTAGAAGCATTTGAACAACCAACTGTCAATATAGCGAATGTAGCGCCACAAACTTGTGTGACAGGTACAGAAGAACTAACCTTGACTGCGCTGTTAGCAGGTGGAAGGGCTCCATATAATTACGCTTGGAGTGGTCCGAATAACTTTGTTTCTACCACTTCTATAGCTGAATTAACAAATATAACTAGTGCCAATAGCGGCACTTATACCCTTCAAATTACGGATGTGAATGGCTGTATGAGTGATATTGCTAGTAATACGGTCGATATAACAGATGGAATTGCAGAACCCGTAATTACGGCTTCTAACACTATCTGCCAAGGAGAAGAAATCACACTAAGCGTTGAACCTGTTACAGGAAACAACGTGACTTATAATTGGTCAACGCCAAATAATACTACCACCGGAATCACAGGACAAAATACAAACATGATTAACATTAATCCGGTGGATAGTTTGACCCATCCCGGGACATATTCATTGGAAGTAACGGTAGACGGCTGTATGGCTGAATCCGATACTTTCCAATTGAATATTTTGCCCGCCCCTGTGGTTAATCCTATGGTGAGTTTTACTAATGTTTGTGAAGGTGGTACGTTGGAATTATTTGCCAACGCAGTAGATGCGGTCAGCTACGAATGGAGTGGACCAAGTAATTTTACGTCAACTGTTCCTAACCCAAGTATTAATAATATTACCACAGACAATAATGGTCAATATGGTATTACCGTTACCAACTCAAGTGGCTGCCAAGCAGTTGGTTTTGTAACCGTTGATAGTATTGCCAAAGCTATTGAACTACCAACGATAACTAGTAATAGCCCTATTTGTGAAGGCGAAGATTTAATCTTAAGTTCTAGTACTGCTGGTATTAACTTTGATTGGATTGGACCATTAGGCAGTAGCCAAACAACACTTCAAAATAATGCAGCTTTAAGTACGACTACCGAAAGCACTACCATAGCCGCTGGCAGTGACCCATATTTAGCAGGGATGTGGTCAGTCATCGTGACGGATTCACTAGGTTGTACGTCAGCATCAGCCCCAATCGAAATCATTATCAATGAAATTCCTGTGGCTCAAGCCTTCAACAATGGCCCGATTTGCCCGGATGCTTCTATTGCGCTTCAAGCAACGAGTATTCAGCAGTCAGCAGCCAGTTACGAATGGCGAATTATCGGAGATACAACGATTGTTTCTACGGAGCAAAATCCAATTTTTGATAATATAAATGACACGACTCAATATGAATTAACGGTAATCGCCAATGGCTGCACCGCTACAACGGATACTACTACGGTAATTGTATGGGAATCCCCTATGGTTGCCCCTTCAACGATTTATACATTGAATGATGATTGTGCCCCTTCAGATTTACAATTATTTGCCAATGAAATCCTCGGTTCAAGTGCCATTGATTCCTATCAATGGACAGGGCCAGACAACTTCATTTCAAGCTTACAAAATCCAATTATTGCCAATGCTGAAGCTGCCAATAATGGCACTTACAGCTTGGCAGTAACGGACGTAAATGGTTGTGCAGCAACGGGCGCAACGGAAATCACCCTAATTACCAACCCTGTCGCAGTGCCTTTTATT
>CALLVC010000200.1 GCA_938010785.1 uncultured Saprospiraceae bacterium | reverse complement strand
CTCCCCCTTAATATCCCTTAGTCGAGCTCGCAAAGCGAGCGAGACAAACTTAAAATAACTTAATACACAATGTAATTAAAGGTATTAATTAATAATTTCCCACGAAAATAGACATTCTAAATATGTCAAGCCAATAAAATACACTACTTTCGATAAGGCAAATTTACTTTTGCTACTCTATAAAACCATTCTATACTATGAAAAAATTAATACTATTACTCATAATAACAGTAATGGGGCGCTTTCTCGCTGCCCAAACCACTTTCTGTGAAGCGCAGGCAATTGCTAATAATCAACAAAATTATTTGCAAAAAGTAGCTGATATTCAACAACAGAAAACGGACTTATTGCAAATTTATCAAAATAACAATAATCCTTTTATACAACAAACACGCCTTTTATACGGTGGCAAACTTGGAGAAGCTACGATTGATAATATTATGCTTTTTTTGGAAAGTCCCTTTTCTTTAAATGTCCAACAGCCATTAGATTTCTCGCTCTTTCAATTGTTAATCGATGGAGAAGTGGCCAATGATTTTAAAGTCATATACCCTTTCTTGGATGAAAATAATAAAGCTATTTTAATTCCTGATGATGGCATAGATGGAGACCTCCAACTAAATCCCATCTATACTTTTAATGCGGAACAAAAACTATTCTATCAAAACGAGGAGGCATTAGTCTACTATCAGCCAAACAGTACTTATGACCCTAGCCGCATATTTACACCTTCGGAGGAGGACGAAATATTTGCAATTTACAATCCTGCTTCAGGGGAATTTCACCCAGCAACTGATGACTTTTTCTCCAGTGCTCCTATCGCAAAATGGTCTCCAATTAATAATCGTATTTATCAAACAGGATTTTCCAATTCGTTTACAAGAACGTATGATTTTAAGGATAATAGAAGCTATGCTACGGAAACAGATATTTTAGTGCTATTTAAGAATAAAACTACTGGAGAAAATCAAGTGGCAAGTATTGGTAGCAACAATATCGGAGGTGGAACAGATAGTAGCCCAGAAATTTCTAGAGTCGTCACTGCCAACCCAGCACAAAAAACGGTTTTAACCAATCCGATTTTATCTAATTCTTTGCCCTCGATTGTGACAGATGCCCTCGCTCAATTTTTGGTCAAGCGAACCAAGGAAGAATTAACCCTTGCTTTCTTTGACCAATTTCGCAAAAAAGTGGAAGCATCCAATGAATTTCAAACGCTACTTCCAAACACCAACTTTTTGTTACAAACTCAAAAAGACGTTTTCCGAATCCCGTCAATGGGAACGGTTTGGGTAGAATCTTTTCAGTCAGATATTCAGCACTTAGTCCCAAATTTAGAGCGATTGCTGCGCACTGACCCCAATTACCAACCACTCTTAACGCAAACAAATGTTCAGGCTTTTCAACTAGCCTTTAATTTGGTGGACCTCGCACGTAAGGGGGAAGCACCGCTTAACATCTTAGCGATGCTACCCGACCGAGTTAAAAATAATTACGAAATTGATGGACTCCACCAAACGCTGGACCTACTTCATCTTTTGGGACAAGAATTGCAAAGTTGCGAAACAGACAATTCAGGCTACCTGATTAGTCCTAAGGATTTGAAAACTTTACCCCCAAAACAGAAAGCCTATTTTGTTGCTCTCCTCTTTCGAAAAAACCAGAAGGACTTGCGCCCACTTTTTGGTCAGTTCACTAATGACAATTACTTAACTATCTTAGCAGAAAATCAATCAGCATTTTTTAATATGGTGGTACAATTATCTCAATTATTAAAAAATTTGGGGCGTGCTGGTCAGCAATACCGTTTAGAAGGCGATGATAGTAATATTGATTATCGAAACCAGTCTTTTGAAGACCTTACTAAAAGGGCGGTTAGTTTACTAGAATTTAGCTTCCGCTTAAAATATTTTAGCAATCCCAATGCTTATTTTCAAAGTGCTTTTTATAAAGAATATTATCCAATTGTCTTAAATACTATCAATGCACTTGGTCATGTGGAACGTCAAGAATATGGTATTTTCCTTATCAATCTCGCTCAAATCCTACAACCTATTATTGATGCCAAAATAGCCCATCAACCAACAGAAGAATCAGAACAAATCGCTAATTTTGTGAAAGATTTTCTTTTTTATGGTGGTTTTATGGTTGATATTCTATCTGCCTTGGATGCAGAAACTGTCAGTGGTATTATTCAGCAATATGCGCTCCCCGTAGGCTCTTATCGCATGAAACGACGCGCTCATTTTTCCATGGATATCAATGCCTATCCCGGTTTGTATACGGGCATAGAATCAGGATTAAATAACACCCTCAAAAGAGATGGCGTAGTGGGCATTACTGCTCCGATTGGACTTACAACAAGTTGGGGGAATTTTAAAAAAAAAGATGGTCAATCATTTTCCCTATTTTTTCCTGTTATCGACATTGGCGCAGCTTTTAGCTACCGCTGGGGGAATCGCTTCGGTGGATTTCCAGATAAATTAACTTGGCGGCAGATTTTATCCCCTGGTGTTCATGCAGTCTATGGCTTTAAAGAATTGCCCATTTCTTTGATGGTCGGTGCACAATTTACGCCTGAATTAAGAGGCATTTCGGAAAATGGATTTACCGATACGGGTAGAAGTGTTTGGCATTTTGGTGTCAGTGGTGTGGTGGATATTCCGCTATTTAATCTACATATACGAGAGCAAAAATGATGAGATTTTACCAATTAAAACCTAATCCCTACTCTATTTCAGTAGTAACGGCTACATTTGTAGTTCCTTTACATTGATTTTTTATTATTCTTTCAAAAACTAGCTATGAAGAAACTAGTCTTACTTTTAATTACGTTCAATTTTTTATTGACAAACGCTTGTAATCCTACTGTCCAGAAATTTGCATCGGACGCTCCTGAAAATCAACAACCTAAAAATATCATCTTGTTAATTGGCGACGGAATGGGCCTAGCCCAAGTTTCTAGTAGCTTTTATTTCAATGAGGAGAAATCTAATTTTTTACGGTTTAAAGAAATTGGCTTACACCAAAATACGCCCGTTGGCGCAAAAATTACCGATTCAGCCGCAGGGGCAACGGCATTTGCCGCAGGTATTAAATCTTTTAACGGTGCTATTTCTGTCGATAAGGATACCCAAGCAGTGGAAACGATTGTAGAAATCTTATCCCAAAAAGGCTTGAGTACGGGTGTTGTTTCTACCTCTTCTATCACCCATGCTACGCCAGCCTGCTTTTATGCACATGTGCAGTCCCGTAGAATGCAAGAAGAAATCGCTCGTCAATTGATGAACTCTAAAGTTGATTTTTTTGCTGGTGGTGGTAAAAAGTTTTTTGCAGACAGAAAGGATGGAGAAAATCTAATTGAAGGGTTGAAGCAAAAAGGATTTGAGGTAGATACGACTTCCCTAGCTAGAAAAGCAGGGCCGATTAGTAATAAATATGCTTATTTACTTGGTCGAGATTATATGCCCAAAATGGAAAATGGCCGAGGCGATTTTTTACCCAAAGCCACCGACTTAGCTCTGGATTATTTGAAGCAAGACCCCAAAGGATTTTTCCTAATGGTTGAAGGGTCGCAGATTGATTGGGGAGGACATGCCAATGATGCCAACTACATTATTGAAGAAATGAAAGATTTTGATAAAACCATTGGAGTAGCTTTAGATTTTGCTAAAAAAGATGGAAATACTTTAGTTGTCGTTACGGCTGACCACGAAACGGGTGGCTTTGCCTTATCTTCTGCTAAGGTTAGAAAACGGGATGATTATAGAGGTTTAGCACCCACTTTTTCTACGGGTGGACACACGGCAGCTTTGATTCCTGTTTTCGCTTATGGACCCGGGGCTGAGCGCTTTAAGGGCATCTACCAAAACAATGACATCTTCGCTAAAATGTTGGCGGGTGGTACTTTGCAGTAGCCATTGCGGGTTAGCCTAATTGATATTGCTATTGAACTTTAATGAGCTTGCTAGGAGATTGGCCCACGGATTTAACGGATTAGGCAGATTGATACGGATTTCCTTTCCCAACGGATTAGATTTTGCTCATTTTGCCATTGAAGTTTAATATTGATGGTAGCAGGTTAGCCAATAGCTATTCCTATTAAAAAATAACAGCGACTGCCCCAGATAAAATATTTCCCTCCCCTCTAGAAAAAGTCGATAGATAAGCCAAATTTTGAAAATTTGGCTTATCTTAACGACTAAATTTACTAAGCAAACAATGACCAACCAAGACAAGATATTATCATTCTCCTTTGACTGAGCTATGTCCTGAATTAGTGCCCGGAAAAGCAGGCTTACAATTAGATTTAAACAATGGAACGAATCCTAAACTTGAATTAAATGGAGCCAAAACACTCGAATGTATGAGTGACCTATACCAGGTTTTCATCAATGATAGTCTGCGAACAGATGCCTCGTTTCTATTTCACACCCACCCACAAAGAAAAGAAACAGGTTTGTTGTCTGTTTTGGATGTAGCTTATTTGCACCGAGGAGCGCATCAAATAACCGTTAAAGCAAAATCTAGATACCCTTGGCGGAGCGATTCCTTAGCGTTTAAAGATTTAGCTATCATTCATTTTTGGAAAGAATAGAAGCATTCTTATTACTTCTGACCGAAATCGACTATTTTTCAAAACTTTCCAATACTATTTTTGTCTTAAAAAGTCATGGTACTTATTCCACAACGCCTTTTCGACAATCCACAAGTGACGACCATTCTCAAAGATGGTAATGTTTGCATTCTAGCCAAAGAGTTATCTAAACCTATCTTACAGAAAGAAGGCTATATCTCCAATCATGTAATTTCCATTTGCTTGGCGGGCCAACAACGTATCGAAACCTACGACGGTGAACTTTTTACGGTCAAAGCAGGAGAAGTCTTATTCATCCCTCGGGGCATGTATCACATTACGGATTTATTACCCAAAGAAGGCACTTTTAAGAGTCTGCTTTTTTACTTCGATGATGCCATTATTCAAGAATTTTTATCCACCACAAATATCACGGAAATTGACAGAACGGAAGTCCCCAATCACTTAAAATTTGGGGTGGTACCGATGTTGGAAATGTATGCGGAATCGCTCATTCATATTTATCAAAGTAATCAACTTCGAGACAAGAACTTTCTCAACGTAAAAATTTTAGAATTACTACATTTACTCAATCACCTTGCCGTCGAACAACAGTTTGCCAACTTCCTCTTTCGACTCACTTTACCTCAAAAGCGAAATATTAAATCCTTTATGGAAAACAACTTCGACAAGCCCCTAAAAGTCGAAGATTATGCCTATTTAACAGGAAGAAGTTTGAGTACTTTTCGACGTGACTTTAAAGCTTATTATGACATCACTCCACAGAAATGGATTAAAGAAAAACGCTTGGATAAAGCCATTGCTATTCTAGCCCAAAAAGAAATAAGTGTTACCCAATTAGCCTATGAAGTTGGTTATGACAATATCTCTTATTTCATCAAAGCATTTAAGCTTAAAGTTGGACAATCTCCTAAGCAATATATCCTCGCTCAATATCGAAATAACCTACAAAATTAAACACCATCACAACTTTTCTAAGTTCAAACTTTTTAATCCTTTAGTGTGTTATTTCTGAAGTTTTCGACACTACTCTATTAACTGTTGTTGTTTTTTATTCAACAACAATACCTATCAGAATAGGTCTATTTTCATTTTAAAACATTTAAAAAATAATTAAACAAATGCTCGTACAAACAACCAAAAAAATTGGGCAAACTCTATTTGTTGGCCTTTTATTAAGTGCGCTTACTTTTAGCCTCACTGCTGCCACTGCAACCGATGCGCCTACCCCTCAAGAACTGATAAAAAAAATGGAAAAGGCAATGGGCGGCTGGAATAAATTGTATGACCTAAAAGACGTGCAATTCACTTATAATTATGAATATCCCGGTGCTAATAAAAAAGACCACTCTATCGAACGATACATTTTTGAAGGGGAGCATTCTTGGGCAAAATACGATGTACATCAAATCAATGTAATGCCCGATAAAGGAGGGGAAGTCATTCAAAGTTATGTCCATAATAAGGCATCTATGAGCCACGACGGTAAAATGATGACGGATGAAGCATCTGTTGGCTCCAGCCAATTTCTTAGAAAGGCAAATTATTACTGGTTTACGATGATGTACAAATTAAGTGACCCCGGAGTAGAATTAAAAATGATGGATAATGAAACGGTCAATGGTATTGATTACCAAAAAATTCGCGTTGACTTTAATCCTGTAACTGTTGGGAAAAAAGTAAATGATGCTTATATTTTATACCTCAACCCTACAACAAATTTAGTAGACCAGTTTCTGTTTTCTTTACCAGTAAGAGGCGTTAATGAACCTGTTATTTTGATGACCGTGGAATACCAAACCATTAACGGTGTCAAAGTACCTGCTAAACGGTCTGTTTACCAACCGGGACCAGATGGCAAATTAAGTACCTCTCCTAATTTAGTCCAAACTTCTAGTGATATTAAATTTAATAATGGATTTAAGCCCGCTGATTTTATGCTGAAATAGTTAGAAGTCAGGTGTCAGACCGTCCTTACGGACTGTCAGGTGTCAGATTTGGAAAGAGTCAACCTCGCTTTAGAACTCTTGATAATCAACCCTTTAGCGTTAATTCTCTTAGATTCTCAATGTACCGACGAATTCATTCGTCGTTAATTTTTTTTGATAGGCTTACTTTTGGCTCTTTGACAATTTTTGCATTGTTCCCGTCGGACGACGAAGTCATCCGACGGGAACGACCGTCTCGTCGGATGGCTTCGCCGTCCGATGAGACTAATAAAGTATCTTTTGCAAAAATTGTCAAAGAACCTTACTTTTTAACGACGAATGAATTCGTCGGTACTTTAAGCCAAACTATTGAGAACTTACTAATTCTCACCAAGAAAACGCAATATATAACTTAAAGGGAACTAAACTTTAATTTAAGCTAACAGGGTAGTAATGCAAATTGCTACCCTGTTTGTATTTTTGGTTAATTAATTCAAATTGCGGCCAATTGGTAGCACAGCGCTTTAGCCTGTCCTGTTTAGCAACCTTTAGGTCGGTGACCTTACTGTTTATAATCGGTCAAAAGCCCCTGTCGAAGCATTTAATATTTTTCTATTGCTTATTTTTGCAAAAAAATAATCAATGGAAAATACAATTTACGATAAGTTAGGCGCTGATAACTTGGAACAAATGGTCAACAAATTCTATGAATATGTTTTAGACAATCCTATTTTAAGCCCCTTATTTACAACGGATAT
The DNA here is from genome assembly GCA_938010785.1 of uncultured Saprospiraceae bacterium. Classification (GTDB taxonomy): domain Bacteria; phylum Bacteroidota; class Bacteroidia; order Chitinophagales; family Saprospiraceae; genus JAFMDF01. The sequence continues at coordinate 6,586 of CALLVC010000200.1, read as the reverse complement.
GGAAACAGTACGGCAAAAACAACTTGCTTTCCTTACACAATTTTTGGGTGGGCCACCCATGTATAATACCACCTACGGGCATCCTCGGATGCGAATGCGCCATATGCCTCATAAGATAACCGAAGAAGCGGCTATTGAATGGATGAGTTGTATGAATGCGGCAATTCGTACGTTAGATATTGACGAAGATTTTAAAACTACTTTATTCAATTGCTTTCCGAAATTGGCGGCACATATGGTTAATACTTTTCCTAAGTAACAAGGGTTTTCTTATAAAAATTCCATACTAAGCGTTCCTAACAAATTTTGCCGTATCGAACGGCAAAATTTGTAAAAAAGGGATTTAAAGGGTGAGCTAAAATAGATTTTCTCCGAAAATCTATTTTAGCTCACCCTTTAAATCCCTTTTTTACAAATTTTGCCGTTCGATACGGCAAAATTTGTTAGGAACGCTTAGTATGGAATTTTTATAAGAAAACCCTTTTCTAAGATGAACTATTAAAAACTGATTTGGCCTACCTTGCGAAAAAAATCAGTTTTATGAAAATCAGTACAAACATTATTTGGAACCGTGGAAAAGAAGAAAATTTCTTAAACGGCCAGTACAAAAGAACCCATCAATGGATAATGGAAGGAGGGATGATTCTTAATGCATCCGCTTCTCCAGAAATTGCTCCTATCCCAATGTCGGACCCTGCATTAATTGACCCAGAAGAAGCTTTTGTTTCTAGTGTCTCTAGTTGCCACATGCTATTTTTCTTGTCAATTGCTGCCAGAAAGAAATTGATTATTGATAGTTATCAAGATACTCCAATTGCGATTATGGGGAAAAATGAAAATGGTAAAATGGCGGTACAGCCTATTACCTTACAACCTAAAGTTGTATTTGGGGCAGGAAAAACACTTAATGAAAAAACGCTTAACCGAATTCACCAAATTGCACATGCTAACTGCTTTTTAGCGAATTCTATTAATACGAAAATAACTATTCAATAATCTAAGTTTCTGGTAGTACATGCTTTAGCCTGTCCTGTTCGGCGACCTTTAGGTCGGCTTCAAAAGTCTAAAGACTTTATAACCCAACAGGCTGAAGCATGTACTACCCGTAACTTAAAATAATTTAAAAATGAAAGATTTAGAAATTATGTTAGACAATCACCCAGGTGCTTTAGCTGAATTGGGAGAAACCTTAGGCAAGGCAGGAGTAAGTTTAGAAGGTGGAGGTGTTTTTGTACACGAAGGAAAAGGGATTGCTCATTTTTTAGTAGATGATGCAGTATTAGGAAGAAAGGTGCTATTGGATAAAGGAGTTGATGTAGTCAAAATTAATGAGGTCTTGATTCAGAAATTAAAACAAGAAGTGCCTGGACAATTAGGAAAATTGACTCGAATTATGGCAGAGCATGAAGTAAATATTATGGTTCAATATAGTGATCATGATAATCAGTTAATTTTGGTGGTAGATGATTATGAAAAAGGAAAACTAGTTTCTCAAAACTGGTCAGCAGGAATTTATGATTAAATAATCCAAGTTGTGGACAACAGGTAGCAAAGCCTTTAGGCTTTCCCGTCACCGACCTTTAGGTTGGATTTGTTAAGTTTTAGAGACCTAAAGGCCTTGGACGGGAAAGCCTGAAGGCTTTACTACCAGTTTACTTCAATGCTCCGCACCTTGAATTAAATACTTAAATTATGGAAGATTCATTTAGTGAAATTGCCGCCTTGATTGGTGATAAAACAAGAGCAAAGATGTTATCGAGTTTATTAGATGGTCGTGCATATACGTCAACAGAGTTGGCCATCTTTGCGGATATTTCTAAGCAATCTTGCAGTAATCACCTATTGAAACTGGTGAATGGAGGAATTCTGAAAGTGGAGAAACAGGGTAGACACAAATATTATCGGTTTGCTGATGATAAAACAGCCACAGTTATTGAGAGTATCGCCTATCTGTTACCTCCTAGAAACGCTCCTCAAGAAAATAAGATAGCGGTGAAAGGTATTAAATATGCCCGAACTTGTTATGACCATTTTGCAGGTAAAGTTGGTGTAGATATAACTCGGGCAATGGTGGACATGGAGCTAATTGTTAGAAAAGAGGACCAATTTTCTATCACCAACAATGGCAATGAATGGTTTGAGCATTTAGGGATTGACCTTAATTTATTGCGAAATAAAAAACGAAAATTTGCTTTTCCTTGTCTTGATTGGAGTGAGCGAAAATTCCATATTGGAGGTGCACTCGGTGCTGGATTTCTAATTTTCATGTTAGAAAATGATTGGATTCGACGTATCCAACACAGTAGAGTCATTACCATTACTTCAAAAGGTAGGAGCGAGCTAAAGAAAAATCTAAACTTAGAAGTAAAATAGTTAGTTCTTAAAATATTAATTAACCCAAGGTGCGGAGAATATCGTGAAATTAGGTAGCACAAACTTCAGTTTGTTCTGGATACAGGTTTTTAAACTTGACTAATAAGTTAGCTAACCTAAAGGTCAGCGTACCGAACAAACTAAAGTTTGTGCTACCAGTTGTCCGCACCTTGAATTATTTAATCTTTTTTATGATATGATTTGGACCTGCAAAAACTTCAAGTTCTTGCAGGTCTTTCTTATGGAAAGTAGTGGAATAATCTCTATCAAATAAAAAAATTCTATCTGTTTATTAATAATAATACGTATTTTTGCCATCTAAAATTTTTAAAAGATGATAAACTTATTAGGCACTCACTTCTTCATGTAGCTTTTTTATTACCGATAGCCCTTGCTATCCCTCCCTACTCATCACTCATTATTCATCACTTCTACCTATCGGTAGACAGGCATCATAAAAAAAAATGTTAGATAAACTAGAGGCCATTCAAGAGCGATTTTATTACTTGGAAGAACGCTTATCCGACCCAAGTATCATTTCTGACCAAAAACTGTACGCTAAAACAAATAAGGACTATTCAAATTTGAAAGAAGTAGTTGATGTGTATACGGCTTATAAAGAAGTACTTGGTAATATAGAGACTGCTAAAGAAATGCAAGCGGAGGATGACCCAGATATGAAGGAGATGGCAAAAGAGGAACTGAATGAATTGAATCCTAAGAAAACAGCATTAGAAGAGCAGTTGAAAATTTTATTGATTCCAAAAGACCCAGAAGACGAGAAGGATGTGATTGTAGAGATTCGGTCTGGTACTGGAGGTGATGAGGCAGCTATTTTTGCTGGAGATTTATACAAAATGTATTCTCGATTTTTCGATAAACAAGGTTGGAAGACAGAGGTGTTAAATATTACAGAAGGAACTGTGGGAGGATATAGTAAATTGGTCTTAGAAGTTTCTGGAAATAATGTTTACGGTCGACTAAAATTCGAATCAGGTGCCCATCGGGTACAAAGAGTGCCGAAGACTGAGTCTCAAGGTAGAGTGCACACGTCAGCCGCAACAGTTGTAGTGATGCCTAAATTGGAAATGGAAGATGTTAATATTAATAAAGCTGATTTAAGAACAGATACTTTCCGTGCAAGTGGTGCGGGAGGGCAGCACGTTAATAAAACAGAATCGGGTGTTCGGTTTACGCATATTCCAACTGGAATTGTAGCAGAAAGTACGGATGCACGGTCTCAAACTCAAAATAGAGAAATTGCCATTCAACGTTTATACCAGAAAATGCATGACGTGCAGCGAGATGCACATAATTCAAAAGTAGCAGCGGCAAGGAAGTCATTAATTGGCTCTGGTGACCGTTCTGGTAAAATACGCACGTATAATTACCCGCAAAATAGAGTTACTGACCATCGGATTAATTTAACTTTATACAGTTTAGATAAAATTGTAGAAGGGGCAATTGAAGAGATTTTAGAAGCTTTGCAAGTGGCGGAAAATGCAGAGAAGATGAAGGCCGGTACAGAAGTGGAATAAGGTAATTAAATTTTTTGGTGTAAGCTATCTTCCAGAACATCCACCTCTCCTATGGATAAAATGATGAATGGTTATATTTGAAGCATTGTGAGAAGAGGAACTCGGTAAGTTATTCGAATTTATAAATAGAGGAACAAGTCTAATAAAAAAAAGCTTTGCAAACTATTCGTTTACAAAGCTTTTAATTTTTAGTGACCTCGGAAGGACCACTACTTTTACTTCTAATTTCTTCAGTATTCTTTTAAATGTATTGATTGTCAATTGTTTATGAATTTGTGTTTTGCAACTTAATGTAAACGGATGCATCGAAAAGCACTAAATGTTTTACCTATGTTTACCCCAGTTTTGATAAAAATTCCGTATTTTTGGAGTGAACAAACACTTCATATTATGGCTACAATAGCAACTGTCTTACGCAAAGATAAGATAAATAAGAAAGGCTTAGCTCCTATCCACTTTCGTATTACGAGACATCGAAAATCTCGTTATATCTCTTCATCTATTTACATTGACCCGAAATATTGGAATAGTAAAAAGGAAATAGCTAAACCCAGTCATCCAAATAGTACGCAGATTAATAATCACTTAGCTAAGAAATTTAGCGACCTACAAGCAGAGATTTTAAATCTAGAGACAACTACCAAAGCAATCACTACTCCAAAACTAAAAGAGAAGATACTTGGTGGTACCCCTACGGAGTTTATCCCTTTTGCTGAGAAATCGCTAGAACCTTATCTTTCAAATGGACAGATTGGGACTTATGATAAGAATCGTTCTATCTGTATCTATTAATCCAAATATCCACCACTATTTCAATTGAAAAGGTTACCACTTAACAGTTGAGGTTAAGTAATAAAATTGAATAAATTGGCAGCGTAAAACAATAATAATATTAAATTTGTCTAGCCCTTGAGGTTTGTGAGGACGTTCCAAGACAGGGCAGCAAACTCAATATTGCAAACAGTTTGGTCACTACTGCCAATAAGTGATAAGGTTCAATCAAATACGTAATGATTGAGCCTTTTATGTTTAATTGCAAAGTTAGATTTGCCATAAAAATGTCCTCTTGTCGCTTATGCCGTCTAGTTAGGTGTTTGTTCAGCAGACGTTTCTGCTATTTGTTGGTCCTTCGCGGCATCCTGTTGTAAAATCCAATTTTTGGTTTCTTTGACTCGATAGGACTTGCCATTCATATTGACTAAAAAAGCTTTGTGGGTTAATCTATCCACCATGGCAGCAGTTAGAACAGGGTCACCAAAGATTTCATTCCATCGGTCGAAGCTTAAATTGGTGGTGATAATCGTCGATTTTCTACCTGCCCTGAGTGATAAATGGGTGAACAATAATTCAGCCGCTTCCTTATCAAAAGAGATGTAGCCAAATTCGTCACAGATAACCAAATCATACTTTTCAAAACGATTTTCTAATTGCCTTCGCCATTTATCCGACCTAGATTCTTTAATTTGTGTGATTAAACGAGTCACGGTAGTAAAAAGGACTTTATAATTTTCCATACAAGCTTTAATTCCTAAAGCGATAGCTAAATGTGTTTTACCTGTACCGGGATTACCCGCCAGCACTACATTTTGCCCTTTATCAATAAAATCAAGTCGTTCAAGTTGGCCTAATTTTTTGAGTGCATCTTTAGGTAATTCCGTTCGATTAAGGTCTTGCAGGTATTTTTTATAGGGAAAACCAGCTGACCGCACCCGTTGTTTTTTTCGATTATCAATACGAGTGGTATATTCGGTTTGCATTAAACCAAGTAGATAATCTTCAAAAGAAAGGTTGTCCTTAGCTGCTTGTTGTGCTTTGACTTGATAATCTTTACGAAAAGTAGGCAAGCGTAATTCTTTGGAATAATGAATGATTTGTTCTTTTATGAGTGGATTCATATCTTTTTTTTTGATAAAAAAAATCGGATTAATTGAGGTTTAATAAATCAGCTATCTGACGCAGCTGTTCTTTTGACAAGGCTTCAATCTGACCAGTCTGCCCTCCTGTGGTGTTAGCTAACCTTTCAGTTTTGGGCTTATTTTCTAATCGGATTTTGATTTTGTCAATAGTAATATCTCGACATCCTAAGGATAATAATTCCGAAATAACGGACCTGATTTCTAGCCAAGATATAGCCTTAGCACGCTGATAATGCAATAATTCAATGAACTGTCGAGAGCTATGACGGAAATATTTGGCATAAATGCTTTTTAACTCCTCACTAGCTTGGTCTAAAGCTTGAGCTCCTTTCAATGCACCTGGTTTTCTACGGAGCGTCTCCAAGTAATGCCCTAAACATAGATACCACTTAAATTTGGTATGCCGCCGTTGATGTGAGCAGAATGCCATATCGTTGTAGTAAATATCTAGGCGGTCAGCATATAATTTGACTTGCACCATCTTTCCTGTAAATTCTTCTGGTACAGAGTAATGATTCGTTTTGACGCAAATCGTTGAATATTTGTCCACCCGATACTGTTCCCAAATAGCGCATTCCATCGGAGCAGCAGGTAATAGTCCTAGATAACCAGATGCTTTTTTCAGTAAATCACTAGGGCTTTGCGATTTACCTCTTGGAACTTTAGCATTTAATTTTTCCACGACCTTAAATAAATATTCATTAGCTGAAGCTTCATCTCCAAATTCATCTTGTACTGCAAAGGCTTTTCGTCTAATAT